>NZ_JAMYMV010000013.1:0-118828 GCF_040318715.1 Mesorhizobium sp. M1050
ATACGTCTCGGAACTTGATCATTCGCACACCTTGATTGGCTTCCGACCGGCGCATCCTGACCCCGTTTAAAAGGTCAAGACTTACCGGACAGATCGTGTGCTACCTAAACCGGACATATCGTGTGCTACCGACACCGAGCATTCGAAAAAGATTCACCAGTGTGCGAAATCTGGTATAATGAGTACCTAAGTATTGCAAGACATATCCGCTGGAAGCCTTGGTCGGATCGACAGAGGGCAATTTCGGGGAATTGTGGCGGCAGTGTTAGATATGGCCGGGTCAAGGGAGTGATTCGCGACGATGAACCGTTCGGAACCGATTGTCCGACGCAAGCTTTCCGATGAGGTCTTCTTGCGGCTGAAGCGCCTGATCACCAGCGGCGAACTGATGCCGGGCGACGACATGCCATCAGAGCGAGAGCTGATGGAGCGCTTCGAGGTCGGCAGGCCGGCGATCCGCGAGGCGATGCAGGCGCTGAGCAATATGGGGCTCGTCGCGATCTCGCATGGCGAGCGCGCCAAGGTGCTTCAGTTGACAGCCAAGTCGATCATCAAGCAGGTCGATGGCGCGGCCAAGATCATCCTGTCGTCATCGAAGGACACGCTGGAACATCTGAAGACCGCGCGCATCTTCTTCGAGCGCGGCATGGTCAGGGAAGCCGCCGAAAAGGCCACCGCCGAGGACGTGCAGCGGCTGCGCGCCACCATTGCCGAACAGCGCGGCTTTCGCGGTGATTCCGAGGCTTTCATCTCCGCCGATATGAAGTTCCATACCCAGATCGCCGCGATCTCCGGCAATCCGATCTATGTCGCCGTCAGCGAGGCGATGCTGGGCTGGCTGAAGGAATATCACACCGAAATGCTGATCTGGACCGGTAAGGAAAACTTCACGCTGACCGAGCACGAAGAGATCATCGGCCGCATCGAGAACAAGGATGCCGACGGCGCCGAGAAGGCGATGATCAAGCACCTTGAGCGCTCGCGCGCGCTCTATGTGATGAACTCCGAAAAGTAACTTCAGCCGATCCGGACTATCGCGTAAGGGGTCATCACGAGGTGGCCTCGGCCAAAAGCTGAAATGTCGACCGGCACGTCGTCCGCCGTCAGGTTCGCCAGCCACGCGATAGTCTCGCCCGAGGCAGAACGACCTGCCAGCGCCAGCACCTTCGTCTCATCGCTCGTCCTTGCCGCCACATGCGCAAGGCCGGCCATCTCGCAAAGTCCCTTGATCGCCCTGAAGATCGGCCGGGGTGATCCTTCCGCGACGGGTTCCCCGGATGACGCCAGCACGCCGAATGGCCCGGTGAAGCTGGAAAGCGTCAGCATCTCCAGCCCGGCCGGTGCCACACGCGCGGCATATCCGATCGTCCACGCTGCGGCGAAAAGGCCGGCATGACGAGGATCGCTGTCGGCCATGGCGATGCGCTGTCCCCCGGGATTGGGCTTGGTCGCGCCGCCATAGGGGTTTTGGCGCATGGCAATCGTCGACGGACCGATCCGGTAGGGTTTTGTCCCGAAGATCGCTCGTGCCGATTGGGTGACGAAATGCAGCGCCTCCAGCGATTGCATGATGCTGAGATCATCGGCCGCATGCACGATCGGGCAGGTGCAATGGGTGATGAAATCGAGCTGGTCCGCCGGCACGCGCTTGCGGTTGAGCTCTGTGAAATAGCTGAACATGCCGCCACCGAGGCGGATATCGGGAAAGGCGCGCCGCGCCGCGGCATAGACCGCTTCGAGTGGCGGGCACTCAGGCCACGCGCTGCCCGGCGGCGTCGACTGCCGGTCGACCGAAGGCGACACCGCAATGGCCGATAGGCTCAGCCCGGCCTGGCGCACCAGGTCGGCGACGCCTGACAGCTCTGCATCGAGACCGCCGACGCAGGGAACGACGCATTCGAGGGTCGTCTCAACTGGGTAGGCAGTTGCGAGCCGGGCGAAAGCACGCAAAGCGTCGAGCCCGTGGCCGCGCGTCGGATCGTAGTGAAACAGCAGTTGTTGGGGCCCGAGTGTCGCCAGCAAAGCGAGGTTCGCCAGCGCCGTCTCGACATCCTCGGGATAGATGACCACACCGACATCGGGCAGCCTCGGTCCGGCTTCGCCGAGTTCAACGCGGACCGGCTCGCTGGCCACGGCGGCAGCCGGCGCTTTGCCTTCACCAGTGATGCGCAGGCTGATCGTCTGCCGCAGAGGTTGGCCGGCGGCCAGCACATAGGGCCATGGCAGCGCCAGCGGTCGCACATAAGTCTTGTAGGAGGCGTCCGACCAGTTGCGCTGGTCTTCCATCTCGAAAGTGTCGCCCTCCATCCGGCATTCGGCAATGACGCCAGGCCGAACTGGGTGCGTGATCGCCCGCAAATCCTTGAAAGGCTGCCAGGGATCGATCAGTTCGGGAAATCTCGTCGCGACGATGCGGCCGTCCGTATGCTCGATCGTAACCGGGCTGCCGGCGAGGCCAGCGATCGGGTGCAGGATGCAGAAGCCGCAGCGATTGGTTTCGAAATCGCCTTCGGGTAGGGCGCTGACGTCGAAGACCAGACGGCCATCGGCGGAGCCATTGATCGCGGCGCGGAAGCCCAGCCGGCTTCCGTCCGGCCCGGTGCAATTTGCCGAATAGCTGACCGAGAAAGTGTCTGCGTCTTGGTCAATGGCAAGGTCCGTCAGCACTGGCTCATAGGTGCCCCAGTCGCGATCCCTGACGATGTAGGCGATGGCGCGCAGCACTTCGGTGCCGCCATGGCGGATGGTGCGCAGATTGCCGTTGACGAAGTCGGCGGTGAGCGCGCCTGCGCTCAGCCTGACCGGCTCGGCTTCTACCGCACGCGTGCCATAGAGCGGGAAGGCGTCGGTGGTCATTTCAGCAAGGCGTCGAGCTGCACCGGTTGGCGGCTCACGGCACCCGCATAGGCGGCCTCGACCAACGCAAAGGTTTTGAGATTGTCGGCGCCAGAGGTCGCCGGTTCAATTCCCTTTGCCAGGCAGTCTACCCAGTGCTGCTGGATGGCGACGACGCTTTCCTGGATGTTGTGCCAGGGCCGCGATGTCCACGGCAGCAGCGGCGGCGAAACGTCGGTGACGGCCGTGCCGTTCTTGCCGGTCACGGTGAGCCGGTATCCCTGTGCCAGCCGGATCGTGCCATCGCTGCCGTCGATCTCGATCAGCGTCTCGGGGAACGGCTCGGTGGCGAGCTTCGTCGCGTAGCTGCAATCGACCACAGATATCGCGCCGCTCACGTGATCCATCAGCATGGTCGCGACGTCCTCACCAGCGATCGCTTGGTTGATGCGAGCCGTTCGTGTCGTGATCGTCGAGACGTCGCCGAGCAGGAAGCGGGCGATGTCGAGGATATGGATGCCGAGGTCCTCGATGATGAAGCGCTTTCCCGTCGCCAGATAGGGCTGGCCGGAAAACACGTCATAGGCTGAGCGGAAGGAGATGCGCCCGAAGAAAGGCGTGCCGATCTCGCCGCTGTCGAGCACGGCGCGTACCGCCTGGATCGCTGACTGCCAGCGAAAATTCTCATGCACCATCAGCGGCACGCCTGCGTCGGTGCAAGCCCTCACCATCGCCTTGGCGTCGGCGAGCGTCGGCGCGAACGGCTTTTGGCAGATCGCCGGAACGCGATGGGCGGCCGCCATCTCGACAAGCGGGCGATGGCTGGGCGCGGTGGTGGCGATATCGACGAAGTCGAGGCTTTCGCCGGCAAACATCTCCGCCGCGTCGATATAGCGCTTCGCGATGCCAAACTGGTCGCCGACGATCCGCAGTCGTTCCGGATCGCGGTCGCAGATGGCGACGATCGAGGCGCCTGCTATGTCGCGCCATGCATGCATCTGGTTGACGGCAAAGAAGCCGCAGCCGATCAGTGCTCCCCGCAACTCCGCCATGATCAGCCCGCCTTTGCCATTTGCATCAGCGTTACGCGGCTCTGCAGCCGGCGCTGCGCCTGGTCGACGACGACGGCGACGATGATGACGAGGCCCTTGATCACCATTTGCCAGAAGGAACTCACACCCATCATCACCAATCCGTCCGAAAGAATGCCGATGACGAACGCGCCGACGATGGTGCCGCCGATCGTGCCGCGGCCGCCCGACATCGACGTGCCGCCGAGCACCGCCGCCGCAATGGCGTTGAGCTCGAAACTTTCGCCTGTCGCCGGATGCGAAGCCATCAGCTCGGACGAGATGATTAGGCCGACGATCGCCGCGCAGAAACCTGAGAACATATAGACGAACATCTTCACCATGTTGACACGGACGCCCGAAATCCGCGACGCGCGTTCATTGCCGCCGACGGCAAAGATGTGGCGCCCGAGCGGTGTGTACTTGGCGAGATAGGCGGCCCCCAGTGCAACGACGATCAGGATCCAGATCGCCACCGGCAGGCCAAGCAGCCGGCCGGCACCGAGGAAACCGAAACCGGTGGTTCCAAGCTCCGGCTTGCCGACGAGGTTGGGGAAGGTGCGTCCGTCCGACGACAAGAGCGCCAGGCCGCGCGCGACATAAAGTACGCCCAGCGTGGCGATGAACGGCGCGACGTTCAGCCTGGTGATCAGCAACCCGTTGACGGCGCCGATTAATATGCCGACCGCCAGCGTGATCAGCGCGATCTCGAAGACGTTGAAATAGATGGTGTAGCCGATCTGCAGGTCGATGCCGTTGAGCACGAGATAGCCGGCCACCATGCCGCACAGGCCGACGATCGAGCCGACCGAAAGGTCGATGCCGCCGGTGATGATGACGAAGGTCATGCCCATCGCCAGGAACGCGTTCAGCGCCACGTGCTTCGACATCAGGATCAGGTTGGCGGTCGACAGGAAATTCGGCGCCGCGATCGAGAAGAAGATCAGGACGGCGATGAGAGCGATGAAGGTCCTGAGCTTCATCAGCGTCAACAGCACGGAGCCGCTGGAAGCGGAGGGAGCGGCCGCCTTGGCTGGGATGTCAGTCATGCGCGGTGCTCTCCATCTGTCGAACCGGTCCGTGGCCAAGCGCCGAGGCAGCGACGAGTACCGCCTCCGTCGCTTCTGCGCGATCGAATATGCCGGTCAGTTTTCCGTTGCTCATCACCGCGATGCGGTCGGACAGGGCCATGACCTCGTCGAGATCGGAGGTCGCAAAAAGAATCCCTAAGCCGTCGCGGGACAATTTGCGCATGGTGCGGAACACATCCGCCTTGGCGCCGACATCGATGCCTCGGCTGGGCTCGTCCATCAACAGCACCTTGGGTCCGGTGAGCAGCGCCTTGCCGATCACCACCTTCTGCTGGTTGCCGCCCGACAGTGACGAAACCTCCTGCGCCGGGTCGGCGACCTTGATCGCCAGTTCCCGCACCATCTGTGTCACCGCCTGCCTTTCGTCGGCGCCACGGATATGGAACAGGCTGGCAAATCGCGACAGGCTGGCCAGCGTCAGGTTGCTGGCGACCGAGAGGATCGACACCAGCCCTTCGCGCTGGCGGTCCTCCGGGATCAGTGCCAGCCCGCGCCGGATGCGCCGCGTCGTATCGTGCTCCTTGACCTGTTTGCCGCCAATGAAGATCGCACCCGTCGAATGGCTGTGGCGGCCCATGATGCAGTCGAACAACTCGCTGCGCCCGGCGCCCATCAGGCCGTAGATGCCGAGGATCTCGCCGGCTCGCAGCGACAGCGAGACATGGTCGACTGCAAGCCCGCCGGTGGCACGCGGCAGGCAAATGTCCTCGGCGCGGAAGATTTCTTCGCCGGGAATATGACCGTCGGCCTTGGCGAAATCCTTGGCATCGGAGCCGATCATCTGCCGCACGATCCATCGCGTGTCGACGTTCTTCATCTCCTCCTGGCCGGTGATGTGGCCATCGCGCAGCACGGTGATGTAGTCGCCGATGCGGATCAGTTCCTCCAGCCGGTGCGAGATGTAGACGATGGCGACGCCGCGCGCCTTGAGGTCGGCGATCACCTTGAACAGGATTTCGACTTCCGCCGCGCTCAGCGCCGAGGTTGGCTCGTCCATGATCAGGATGCGCGCGTCGAGCGAGACCGCCTTGGCGATCTCGACCAGCTGCTGCTGGCCGATGCGCAGATCCTCGACCAGCATGTCGGGCCGTATGCCGGCTTGCAGGCGTTCCAGAAATTCCGCCGCGCGGCGCTCTTGTTCCTTGCGGTCGATCTTGCCGAAGCGGTTGGTGATTTCGCGGGTGGCGAAAATGTTCTCGGCGACGCTCATGTTGCCGAACAGGTTCAGTTCCTGGAACACCATGCCGATGCCGCGGTTCACCGCATCGCCGGACGACGAGAAGGACACCTCTTCGCCCTCCAGCAGTATGCGGCCGGCTGTCGGCCGTTCGACACCGGCGATGATCTTCATCAGCGTCGACTTGCCGGCGCCGTTTTCGCCGACCAGCACGTTGACCGCGCCCTTTCGCACCTCGAAATTGGCGCGCTTGACCGCAATGGTTCCGGAATAGACCTTGGAGACGTCCTCCAGTTTCAGGATGATGTCGCGCTCTGCGGCCGCGCTCATGGCTTCGACCCGATTTCTGCCTCCGCCGGAGTTACCAGCGGCAGGTCCTGGCCGCTGCCCAGCGTATAGGCGCCGAGCACCTTGGCGCTGCGGCCCTCCAGCGCTTCCCGCGGCAGCTTGGACAGCATTGTCTTGTCGGCGTAGCTGTTGAACGCCTTGCCGAACTGGGCGAAGTCGATCTGGTTGGTGAAGTCGTTGAACTGGATGAAGTCCAGGCTGTCGCGCAGCGCGGTGCCGCGCACCGCCGGTCCGATCTGCACCCGCGCATCGGCCTTGCTGTCGCCGTCGACATCAATGTCGACCGTCGCCGCGCGGGACTGCATGTTCGCAGCGACGATCTTGCCCTCCACGCGAACCGCGAAGGTCCACGGCGCGTTCGCCTGCTTGTTCGGATTGCCGTATTTGGCGCCGGCAGAAGCGGCATCGGTTGTTGCCAGTGTGTGAACTTGCGGAAACGGTCCGGCTTTCTGTTCGAGATAAGGCACGACCTTCGCCGCCCATATCTCTTCCACCATCTTGTCCGGATCGAAGGCGGGCGCACTTCCGCCGTCTGCCGATTTCGTCGGCAGGATCTTGCAGGCGGTCAGGCTGATGCCGATCATCACGGCAAGGATCGGCCAGTTCGGCTTGGTGTTCAGCATGATGGCCTGTTGTTCAGCTGGTGGTGGTCGGCCCACAGAAAATGGCGGCGAGGGGCGAACCGAAATTCGCCCCTCGCTGTTCAAATCACGCTGGCTCAGTTGGTCAGCGCGAAGGTCTCAAGCTTGGCGGCATTGTCGCCATTGACCAGAACGCAGTCCATCAGCTGCTTTTCCTTGGCCGGCGACTTCTTATTCTTGATGAAGTCGTTGGCCTGCTCGACCGCCATCTGCGCCTGCGCGAAAGCCGGCTGCAGGACGGTCGCCTTGATGCCGCCCGAGGTGATGGAGTCGCGCACGTCGTTCGATCCGTCGAAGCCGACGACGATGACATCCTTGCGGTTCGCGGCGGCAAGTGCTGCATTGGCGCCCATCGCCATCGTGTCGTTGCCGGAGATGACGCCCTTGATGTCGGGGTTGGCCTGCAGGATCGATTCCATCTTGGAATAAGCTTCCGTCTGGCTCCAGTTGGCCGACTGCTGCGCGACCATCTTCAGATCCGGATAGTCGTCGATGACGTCGTGATAGCCCTTGGAGCGAATGCCGGCATTGGTATCGGATTCCTTGCCGACCAGCTCGACGAAATTGCCCTTCTCGCCCATCAGCTTGACGAATTCCTGCGCGCCGAGTTGGGCGCCCTGATAGTTGTTGGAGACGATCTGCGCCACGGCGACGCCGGTGGCGTTGATCTCGCGATCGATCAGGAAGGACGGGATTCCCGCATCCTTGGCCTTCTGTACGGCGGCGACTGTGGCGTCGGCGCCGGCATTGTCGAGGATGATCGCCTTGGCGCCACGACCGATCGCGGTGTCGATCAGCTCCGACTGCTTGTTGGCGTCATCGTCATGGACGAGGACCAGCGCCTCGTAGCCGAGTTCCTTGGCCTTGGCCTCGGCGCCGACTGCTTCCGCCTTAAAGAACGGATTGTCGTGCGAGGGTGTGATGATGGCGATGAGATCCGCCGCGTAGGCGGGCATCGCCGTGCCAAGCGCCAGCATGCCGGCGAAAGCCGCAAGCGTCATTCTGCGTGTGAGTTTCATGAAGTCCTCCCTTTTGAAAAATTGCCTTGGTCAACCAAGGCCTCGGCATTCGAATTCGTCAGCGGCGCGGTCGGCAGATCGCTTTCGGGCCAAAGCCGTCGATGGCTTCCCCTCCACGGATCGTTGCTCCCCGGCCATCCTCCCCTCGCCAAGGCTTCGTGCGAAACCTTGTCGATCCGAGCCAAGAACAGCTAAGCCAACTGGTATGATGAGTCAACCACAAATTCAGGTGATATGTACCTGATGATCGCAAACTGGACGCCGGAAAACAGTACGCAGGCACATCGAGGCGCGATGGCAAGCGCCTGTCGTCTGTCAGGTGATGCGCTGAATGCTGGCGGCGATCTCTTCCGGCTCGAAGACGCGCTTCCAGTCGTCACGCATCAGAACCGGCTTGCCGAATTCGATCGCCTTGTTGCAGGCGTCCGAGAACACGCCCTTGGTCTCGCCGAAGATGACGGCGCCGAGCACGTTCATATGGCCGAGCAGGAAGTCGAGCGCCGCCTGCTTGTCGACGCCGCGTGCCACGACCTCGTCGACGGCCTCCTTCATGACCACCAGCAGCGAGGCGCAGACCGTCTCCGAAAGGCCGGGCTCGAGCAGCGCCATCTGTTCGACGCTGACGCGGTGCGAGCGCATGACCGGCGCCCAGATGATTTTCGCGATCGCCTCGCCCTTGGCGTAATCCTCTTCCGGTCCCTGCATCAAGGCGCTGACCATATGCTGCTTGGCCTTGACCCCGCCGAAATAATCCTTCTTGGCCGCCATGTCGGTCTCGTCATTGAAGATTGGCGGATGGCAGGGGTGGGTGACGAAATAGGTGAGGTCCGGCCGGTTCGGCAGATGACCGGCGAAAGGTGCCGCCGCGTCGAGCACCACCACCATCGTGCCCGGCGCCAGCTGGCTCTCGATGCTAGTCGCCACTTTGCCGATATGCGTGTCCGGAACGGCCAGGATCACCACGTCGGCGCCCTTGAGCGCCTCGTCGGCGCTCACCGCATCGAAACCCAGTCCGGTCTTCAGCCGTTCGCGGCCGGCCCCGCTGACCTCGACATGGCGTATCGTGTAGGGCGATCCGCGAAAGTTAGTTGATAGGCGGTACCCCATTTTCCCGCCGGCACCGAACAGCGCAATCGTTGTCATCTGGCCACTACTCCTGATCTCATCCGACGGCATCGCCCGTCGTCAGCTTATCAACTGGTATAATCACACTACCATACCTTGGCAATCCGATAACGGTGAATGCCCCAAGTCATGACTGCCGGTCTCCGGCCGCGCGTCCCCCGTTGCCCGTAGCTCGACCGGCTCTCACTTGCGCGGATCGCGTACCCACGCCAGTCTCGTTTCTATATAGTCAGGAATCTCGCTGGAGCTGTTGCATGCAGGACGACTTTCTGACCGGGCTGAAAGGCCAGCGCGTGCTGGTGACGGCAGGCGCTGGAGGCATCGGGTTTGCCATAGCCGACACGTTGTCGCGGCTCGGCGCTCGCATCATAGTCTGCGACGTTTCCGACGAGGCGCTGGCCGCTGCTCCCGGCAAGATCGATCTGGTCGCCGCGATCAAGGCCGATGTCTCGCGCGACGACGACGTCGACCGGCTTTTCGAAGCCGTTAAGGAAAAGCTCGGCGGTCTCGATGCGCTGATCAACAATGCCGGCATTGCCGGACCGACCGGCGGTGTCGAGGAGATCGATCCGGCGGACTGGCGACATTGCATCGACATCTGCCTGACCGGCCAGTTCCTGTGTGCCCGACGCGCGGTGCCGCTGATCAAGGCGGCGGGCGGCGGCTCGATCGTCTCGATGTCATCGGCGGCAGGCCGGCATGGCTACGCCTTCCGCACGCCCTATTCGGCGGCGAAGTTCGGCGTCATCGGTTTCACGCAGAGTCTCGCCAAGGAACTCGGGCCGCACGGCATAAGGGTCAACGCCGTCCTACCCGGCATCATCGAGGGGCCGCGCATCGAACGCGTCATCTCGGCACGTGCCAAGCAGGTCGGCATCAGCCATGAGGAGATGAGGGATCGCTATCTGCAGAACATCTCGCTGCGCCGCATGACCAGCCCCTATGATGTCGCCGCGATGGTCGCCTTCCTGCTCTCCGACGCGGGCATCAACATTTCCGGCCAGTCGCTCGGCGTCGACGGCAATGTCGAAACACTCTGAGGAATAATCCATGGCCAATGTCGCAATTGTCGGAAGCGGGTTCATTGGGCGAGCCTGGGCGATCAGCTTTGCCCGTGCCGGCCATGATGTGCGGATGTGGGACCAGTCGCCCGCCGCGACAGGTGGCGCCCGCGACTACGTTGCCGGCGTGCTTGGCGATCTCGCCCGGAACGACCTCCTGCGAGGACAGGCGGTCGACGCCGTGCTCGGCCGGATCGCAATCGTCGCCGAGTTGGCGGAGGCGCTGGCCGGTGCAGCCCATGTCCAGGAGAACACGCCCGAAAACCTGGAGGTGAAACGTGGCGTATTCTCTCTGATCGACAGGCTTGCCGATCCGCAAACGATCATCGCCAGCTCCACCTCGGCGCTCTTGCCATCGAAATTCACCGACCATCTGCAAGGGCGCCATCGCTGCCTGGTCGTACATCCAATCAATCCGCCCTATCTCATTCCGGCAGCCGAGGTCGTGCCGGCGCCGTGGACGTCCGCCGAGGCGTTGGAAAGGACCCGCGCCTTCCTCATCGATGCCGGCCACGCACCGCTTGTGATGAAGCGCGAGCTCGACGGCTTCATCATGAACCGCTTGCAAGGCGCATTGCTTGAGGAAGCGTTCCGGCTTGTCGCCGACGGTTACGCCAGTGTCGAGGATGTCGACATCGGCATCCGCGAGGGACTGGCGCTGCGCTGGTCATTCATGGGTCCGTTCGAGACAATCGATCTGAACGCGCCCGGCGGCGTGCGCGACTATGTCGAGCGCTATCAGTCGATCTATTCGAACATCTTTCCGCAGATGCTGCGCCGCGTCGACTGGGCGGGCGAGGTGATGAAGACCGTCGAATCCGACCGCCGCGAACGCCTGCCGCGCGAGAACCTCGGCGAGCGTCAGGTATGGCGCGACCGCCGGCTGATGGCGCTGGCGGCGCACAAGAAAAAATCGGACCAGGAGTATGGACGATGATCGAGACGACCCGCAAGCTCGGCGTCCAGCAGACTAAGGGCAAGATCATCATCACCTGCGCGGTGACGGGCGCGATCCACACGCCGACGATGTCGCCCTATTTGCCGATCACACCCGACCAGATTGCCTCGGACGCAATCGCCGCGGCGGAAGCCGGTGCCGCGATCCTGCATCTGCATGCCCGCGACCCGGAGACCGGCAAGCCCGACCAGACGCCGGAGGCCTTCGCCCGCTTCCTGCCACGCGTCAAGCAAGGCACCAAAGCCGCTATCAACATCACCACCGGCGGCAGCCCCTACATGAAGGTCGAGGAGCGTGTGCGCCCAGCCGCCCAGTTCAAGCCCGAGGTCGCCTCGCTTAATATGGGTTCGATCAATTTCGGGCTCTATCACCTCGCCGACAAATACGAGACCTTCAAGTTCGACTGGGAAAAGCCGCATCTGGAAGCGACGCGCGACCTCGTCTTCCGCAACTCGTTCAAGGACATCGAGTACATCCTGGCGACCTGCTACGACAATGGCACGCGCTTCGAATTCGAATGCTACGACATCGCCCATCTCTACAACCTTTCCCATTTCGCCGACAGAGGGCTGGTGAAGCCGCCCTTCTTCGTGCAGTCGGTGTTCGGGCTGCTTGGCGGTATCGGCACGCATCCCGAAGACGTGGCCCATATGAAGCGCACTGCCGACCGGCTGTTCGGCGACCAGTTCCGCTGGTCGGTGCTGGGCGCCGGCGCCAGCCAACTGCGGATCGCCGCGCAATCAGCCTCACTCGGTGGCAACATCCGCGTTGGGTTGGAGGACAGCCTGTGGGCGGGCAAGGGCAAGCTTGCCAAATCGAACGCAGAACAAGTGCTCCTAGCCCGCAAGATCATCGAAGGGCTCGGCATGGAAGTGGCGACGCCCGACGAGGCACGTGAAATCCTGTCATTGAAAGGCGGCGACAAGGTCGCTTTCTGACGCGGCCCGACCAATCGCTGTGCGGCGCCAAATACCGAGATGACGGCATGAAGATCGAAGCGTGAAGACAGGCGAGCCTAGTCGGGTTTCGCCAGACCCGAATTGAACTTGCGCCGGGCGTTTTCCAGATGCTCGCGCATCGCTCGGCCGGCAGCTTCCGGGTCGTGCCGCTCGATGGCCTCGAACACGGCTTTGTGGCCGGCAAAGCTCCTGCGGTTCTCCACCTCGGTGTTGGCCATATGGATGCGCTGGTTGATCAGCCATTCCACCAGCGCTTCATGCGCGGCGAGGAAGATCGGGTTGTCGGGAATCGCGGTCAACACCCGGTGAAACGCCACATCGGTGATGGCGAAGGCGCGAGCGCGCGGGATGGCGCGCTCGTTCTCGGCAAGTGCCGCCGCCAGCGCATCGACCTGTTCGCGCGTCGCCACCTCGGCGGCATGGCGCGCGATCGAAACTTCGAGGAACAGCCGCAGCTGCTCGAAATGGCCGATGCCGTCGGGCTGGTCCATCAACAGATGCGCCGTGCCGGTCAACTGCTCCAGCATATTTTTCGACGTCGGCCGCGTCACCTTCGGCCGCTCGCCGCTGTTGATGCGCACCAACCCCATTTTCTCCAGCGCAAACAGCGCTTCGCGCACCGAGGGGCGCCCGACATCGAACATCGACATCAGGTCGCGCTCGGACGGCAGCGAGCCGCCGACCGGATAGACCTCGTCGCGGATCATCTCCTCCAGACGGAGGCGGACTTCATCGGACAATTTTTTTCGAACCGGCATATTGTGCATGGTCTACCTTTTAAGCTATTAGACCAGTCGCCGCAAGCGAGGACTTGCGGAACCGAAGGGTTGGAGGAGGTCGCCGCCGGCCAATGGCGCGGCGGTCGGCGCGGCAGGCGAGGGTCTGACGCGGGAGCAGGCCTAGAGCAGGGGCATCGCCCCGATTTCGGCCGGCGGAAAGCAATGGGAGGAGAATTCCATGAGACGACTGCTGATGAGCCTTGTGCCCGCGATGGCGCTGATGTTTGCCGCAGTGATCGCCAAGGCCGAGGAGGGCGGCACGTTCCGTTCCGCCATGCGCACCGGCTGCATCGAGATGGGAACACTGCACACCACGTGCGGCCATAGGCTCGACGAGACCGTGCTGCAGGGACTGGTCCACATCAAATGGACGGGCGATGGCGTGCAACCGATGCTGGCCGAAAGCTGGAAGACGCCCGATGGCGGCAAGACCTATGTCTTCAGCCTGCGCCACGGCGTCAAATGGCATGACGGAACGCCCTTCACCGCCAAGGACGTGGTGTTCAGCCTCAACCTCTACGCCAACCCCAAGGTTGGCTCGCCTTGGGCGCAGAAGCTCGGCGCGGTGGCCGGATACAAGGCTTTCCAGGATGGCTCGGCCTCCTCGCTTGCCGGTGTCAGGGCGCTTGACGACACGACTGTCCAGATTGAACTCGACAGCGCCAAGCCTCTCTGGGTCGAGCTGCAGCTTATCGCCATCAGCATCTTTCCCGAACACATCCTCGGCAAGGTCGCGCCCGGCGATATCAAGGGCAACGCCTTCTGGGTCAACCGCGTCGGCACCGGCCCGTTTATCTGGAAGAAATACGAAAGCGATCAGTATGTCGAGGTCGACCGCAATCCAGACTATTTCCTCGGTGCGCCGAAGCTCGAGCGCATCATCTACCAGATCTACAAGGACGTGCCGCCGATCATCGCCGCACTCGAAACGCAGGAGGTCGACGCCATGTCCTATGAGGGCGGTGGCGTGCCGATCTCCGAACTCGCCCGGCTGCAGAAGCTCGACTATCTGACGGTGCTGCCGAAATTCTCCGCCGGCTTGCCGACCTACTTGCAGTTCAACCTGGAGAACAAGCGCTTTGTCGACGTGCGGGTGCGTCAAGCTATGCTCTACGCCATCGACCGCAAGGCCATCATCGAGACGGTCAAGCAAGGCGCCGGCGAGCTGTCGAACACGCTGTTTCCGCAGGATTGGGCGCGCGCCAAGGACCTCGAGCCCTACGACTACAATCCCGACAAGGCCAAGCAATTGCTCACCGAAGCGGGCTGGGACAGCAGCCAGCCGGTCGATTTCATCTACTACTATTCCGACCAGATGAACGTCGACACCGTCACCGCCATCCAGAGCTATCTGGCCGCCGTCGGCGTCAACATCCAGCCGCGCCTGCTCGATCCGGCGGCAATCAACCAGACCTATGCCGACGGCAGCTTCCAGATGGGCTTTTTCGCCAACGGTATGGGGCTCGATCCCTCGCTCGGTTCGCCGGTCGTCGTCTGCGGCGCAAAACCACTCAGCATGGGCTATTGCAATACCAAGGTCGATGAACTGTTCAACAAGGGGCTGGAATCGACCGACCGAGCCGTGCGTGCCGAAAGTTACCAGGAAGCCTCACGCATCCTCAACGAGGAGCTGCCCAAGGCCTGGCTGTGGAACGAGGTGCGGCCGCTGGCTTTCAACAACCGCATCGTCGGCCTGGCGCAGCACTTCAAGGAGCAGCCGCTCGTGATCTTCAACCACCCGGTCTACAACGAAGTCGAGAAGTGGGAAGTGGCCAAATAGGCCGCTGCGTAGACGCCATCATCGGTTGGTTATGAGGTGGAACCTCATGACCAACCGCCTCAACAGCCGCCTTCAGCGATAGGAGAAGCCGGTGCTCAGCTATCTCTTGCGCAAGCTGCTGCTCAGCATCCCGGTGCTGTTCGGCGTCACTGTCATCGTGTTCGCGATCGCGCATGCCATGCCGGGCGATGCAGTGCTGGCGATGATCACGGCGGAGGCGCCGTCGAGCGAGGCACTGATCGCGATGCGGCGCGGCGAACTCGGCCTCGACCAGCCGTTCTACATCCAATACCTCAACTGGATCGGCCAGATCCTGCACGGCAATCTCGGCCGCTCTTTCGTCAATGGCCGCGGCGTCGGCGAGATCATCGGCGAGCGCCTGCCGATGACGCTGGAGCTGATGGCGGTGGCACTGCTGGTCGCCTTCCTTATCGGCACCACGCTGGGCGTGATCTCGGCGCTCCGGCAATACAAGTTGACCGACTATTCGCTGACGCTGGGCGGCTTCGTCGGCGTCTCGATCCCGGATTTCTTCATGGGGCTGCTGCTCGTCTACGTCTTTGCGCTTGAACTGCGCTGGCTGCCGTCGTCGGGCATCTCGACGGCCGGCGACAGCTTCTCGCTCGTCGACAATCTCAGGCATCTGATCCTGCCGGCCGCCGCGCTCGCCTTGTTCCGCGCCGCGATCTTCATGCGCTACGCCCGCGCCGGCATGCTCGAAGTGCTGAACCAGGACTATATGCGCACCGCCAAGGCCAAGGGCCTCAGGCCAAGCACGATCACGCTGCGCCACGGCCTGCGCAACGCGCTGATCCCGCTGGTCACCGTCTTCGGCCTCGCTTTGCCGACGCTGTTCGGCGGCTCGGTGGTGATCGAGACGATCTTCCAGTGGCCGGGCATCGGCCTGATGTTCATCGACGCGGTGGTCAACAGAGATAGTCCGGTCATCATGGGCTATGTGCTGATCACTGCCATCATCGTCATGCTGGCCAACCTTGCGACCGACCTTGCCTACAGCGTGCTTGACCCGCGGGTGAGCTATGACTGACGTCGCCGCCGCCGATATGACGATCGCTGCCGGCGCCTCGCGCGGCCTGTGGGCCGAGGCGGCGCGCCGTTTCCTCAACCACCGTCTGGCGACGCTCGGGCTGATCATGCTCGCCATCATCGTGCTCGCCTGCATGCTGGCGCCGCTGATCGCGCACTACGGTCCCAACGACATCGACCTGCGCGGCCGCAACCAGCCGCCCGGCGGCGTGCATTGGCTGGGCACCGACGGCACCGGTCGCGACATCTTTGCCCGCATCCTCTATGGCGGCCGCATCTCGCTGACGGTCGGCTTCGTCGCGGTGGCGATCTCGGCGGCAATAGGCATCTTCGTCGGCTGCATTGCTGGCTATTTCGGCGGCAAGGTCGACCTCTTGCTGATGGGCCTGATCGACATGGTGCTGACCTTTCCACGCCTGGTCATCATCATCGCCTTCGTCGCAGTGGTCGGCCCGAGCATCTTCAACACGATGGTGGTGATCGGCCTGCTCAGCTGGCCGTCCATCGCCCGGTTGACGCGCGGCGAGATCCTGGCGCTGCGCAACCAGGAATTCGTCCTCGCCGCGCGCTCGCTCGGTACCTCGCCGTCGGTCATCATTCTCGAACACATATTGCCCAACGTGCTGGGCCCGATCCTGGTGGCGATCACGCTCGACGTGGCCACCGTCATCCTGCTCGAAGCCTCGCTGTCCTTCCTCGGCCTCGGCGCGCAGGCGCCGGCGGCCAGCTGGGGCAACATGCTGCGCGATGCCCGCACGCTGTCGATCCTCGAGAGCCAGCCCTGGATGTGGATCCCGCCCGGCGCGATGATCGCGATGGCCGTGCTCAGCGTCAACTTCGTCGGCGACGGCCTACGTGACGCGCTCGACCCGCAGCACATCATGGGCGGTGGTGGCAAATGATGGAGGCCAACACGCTTTCCGTCGACAGGGCTGCAAAGGGGATAGGACAGCAAGCTGTGCTTTCCGTGCAAGGGCTGAGTGTCGAATTCGGCCCCAAAGGCAGCTCCGTCTATGCCGTCAATGACGTCTCATTCGATCTTGCCGAGGGCCAGTCGCTGGCCATTGTCGGCGAAAGCGGCTCCGGCAAGTCGGTCACCGTGCAGACGCTGATGGGCCTGATCCGCAAGCCGCCCGGCCGCGTCACCGCCGGCCGAGCGTTGTTTCGCGGTCGCGATCTGCTGGCCATGCCCGACAGCGAACTGCGCCAGATACGCGGCCGCGACATCGCTATGATCTTCCAGGATCCGATGTCGTCGCTGAACCCGGTGCTGACCATCGGCCTGCAACTGACCGAGGCGCTGCGCGAGCACCAGGGCCTGAGCCAGCCACAAGCACAGCGCCAGGCGCTCGACATGCTGGATCTCGTCGGCATTGCCAACGCGCCGCAGCGCATGCGCGCCTTTCCACATCAGTTCTCCGGCGGGCAATTGCAGCGCATAGGCATCGCCATGGCCTTGGTTTGCAAGCCGTCGATCCTGATCGCCGACGAGCCGACCACGGCACTCGATGTCACCATCCAGGCACAGATCGTCGAGCTGGTCGCTCGCCTGCAGAAACAGCTCGGAATGGCGATCATCTGGATCAGCCATGATCTCAGCCTTGTTGCCGGCTTTGCCGATCGCGTCGCGGTGATGTATGCGGGCTCGATCGTAGAATGCGCGCCAGTCGACGAGCTGTTCTCGGCAACAACGCACCCCTATGCGATCGGCTTGTTGAATTCGATTCCATCGCTGACGGCGGCAAACACAAGGTTGGTGCCGATCAAGGGCGCGCCGCCCAATGTCACCCTGCCGCCGGCGTTCTGCCCCTTCGCGCCGCGCTGCGATTATGCCGAGGCGCGCTGCCGCGAGCAGAAACCGCCACTGGAAACGGTCGGCGCCGGCCACACCGCCGCATGCTGGCGCTGGCGGCAAGTCGAGCGATCGCCGCGTGCGCCGGCAGCTGCGCCAAGCGCGGCACCGGCTGCGACGCTCCAGCAAGAACCGCTGCTCGTCGTCGCCGATCTCAAGGTGCATTTTCCCATTCGGCGCGGTGTGCTCAGGCGACGGGTCGGCGCCGTGCATGCCGTCGATGGCGTCAGTTTCGAGGTGCTGCGCGGCGAGACTCTGGCGCTGGTCGGTGAAAGCGGCTGCGGCAAGTCGACGACCGGCCGCGCGGTGCTCGGGCTCGAGCCGCCGAGCGCCGGCAGCATCGTCTTCGAGGGCAGGGACTATGCCGCTGCGACAGGCGAGCAGCTCAAGCAGCGCCGCCGCGACATGCAGATGGTTTTCCAGAACCCGTTCGGATCGCTCAACCCGCGCATGACGGTCGGGCGCATTATCGGCGAGGGGCTGCGTGCGCAGAAGATCGGCACGCGCGCCTCGCGCGATGCCCGCGTCAGTGAATTGCTGGCGCTGGTGGGCTTGCGGGAAGCGCTGCGCGACCGCTACCCGTTCGAGCTCTCCGGTGGCCAGCGCCAGCGTGTCGGCATTGCCCGCGCTCTGGCGGCCAATCCAAAATTCATTATTGCCGACGAGCCGATCTCGGCGCTCGACGTCTCCATCCAGGCGCAGATCGTCAATCTGCTGGACGACCTCAAGGCGCGCCTCGGGCTGACCTATCTGTTCATCGGTCATGACCTGTCGATGATCCGCTATCTCAGCGACCGTGTCGCGGTGATGTATCTGGGCCGGATCGTCGAGATCGGCACCACGGCAGGGGTGTTCGGCAGGCCGCTGCACCAGTATACACGCGCGCTGCTGTCGGCGATCCCGGTGCCCGACCCCAAGGCCGGCGGTACACGCCGGCGCATCGTGCTGGGCGGTGCGGTGCCCGATCCGTCGAAGCCACCGCCCGGTTGCCATTTTCATCCGCGCTGTCCGATGGCGAGCGACATCTGCACGCGGGTGACGCCGGAGGTGCGCGATTTCGGCTCACCCATCACCGGGCAACATCTCGTCGCCTGCCACCATGCAGGCGAGGCCACACAATGAAATTTCCGAACGGACTGAGGATTCCCAAATGACCAAGGAATTGGCGGGCATGTATGCCGCCTTGATGACCGGACTAAGCGATGCCGGCGAATTCGATCCGCAGCGCCAGCGCAACATTAACGACTACGTCCTGCGCCAGGGCCTGGCCGGGCTCTATGTCGGCGGCAGCAGCGGCGAATCCGGCCTGCTGACGGCGGACGAATTGCTGGTTCAGCAAGAGGTGGTGTTCGCCAGTGCTGCAAGCACCGGCACCAGGCTGATCGCTCATGTCGGCATGCCGAACCTGCGCGATTCCATCCGCTTGGCACGGCAGGCGCAAAAGCTCGGCTATCACGCGCTGTCGGCGCTGCCGCCGCATTCCTATCCATTCTCCGACGAAGAGGTCTTTGGCTACTACCAGGCGCTGGCGGCGGCGACGGACCTGCCGCTGATCGTCTACGAAATCCCCTTGCGCACCGGCCGGCCGCTGCCGCTCAACCTGCTGGTCCGGCTGCTCGATCTGCGCAATGTCGTCGGCATCAAATACACCTCCACCGACCTTTTCAAATATTCGCTGCTGCGCAAGCGGCAGCCGCAAAAACTATTCTACTACGGCTTCGACGAGATCTATGCCGCCGCCGGCATGCTCGGCACCGACGGCGGCATCGGCACCACATACAATTTGCTCGGCAGGCTGTACGTGGCAGTGGATCAGGCGATCCGCGCCGGCGACCTGGCACGGGCGAAAGTGCTGCAGATGGTGTCCCAGGACTTCGTCGAGGTGCTGCTGGAAACCGGCGTCCTGCCGGGCATGAAAGCAGCGTTCCGCGTCATCGGCGTCGATTGCGGCCCGACCCGTGCGCCGATGGCGCTGGCTGTCGCCGACGCCGAGGACCGGATGCGCGCGGTTCTTACTCGCCCGGCGGTGAAAGAGTGGCTGGCGTGAGAGGAGTTGGCTGAAAGACCTACAGTCGACGAATACGACAACATATATGGCGCTTGCCAGATCTGCACGACCATTCTCGGTCCGGCTTCATGGCCAAGGCCAGCTCATAGGCATCAGGTCGAGTCTCAGCCCTGCGGGGGGCCTGCGTTCGACGATGTAGATGTGGTCGGCCGCGAGCACCACTTCGCCACGCTGGTTGATCACTTCGCAGCGTTCGATTACCCGTCCTGAACCCGGCCGCTTGGGATCGTCTTCCTTGGCCGCGATGGTTGTGCGTGTGCGGATCGTGTCGCCGATGAACACCGGCTTGATGAAGCGCAACCGGTCGTAGCCATAGGAAAAGGCGACAGGGTTGACGACGGTTGCCGTCAGCCCGATGCCGACCGAGAACACCAGCGTACCGTGTGCAATACGCTGGCCGAATGGCGTCGTCTTCATGAACTCGGCGTCCATGTGGTGCGGGAAGAAATCGCCGGTGTGGCCGGCATGGACGACGAAGTCGGTCTCGGTGATGGTGCGGCCGCTGGTGAGGCGTGACGAGCCGATCTCGTAGTCCTCGAAATACTGGATCTGTTCCATCAGGGCCTTTCTGCGATCGGCGTTGCCGGTGCCGCACTCGACTGATACGCGGCCTCGACCAGCGCCATCGTGCTCCATGCGTCCTCGACCGGACTGATCAGTGTAGCATCTTCTCCGGCGGCGAACCGTTGGACATTGGCCATGCGACCGACGAATGCGTCGGGAAACCACTCGCCGGCCAAGGGCACTGCGACCCAGTCCGTTCCGCCCTTGGGATAGATCTCCAGTACATCGGGCTCGCCTGTGGGATAGTCGAGATTGAGACCGAGCTTGAGATAGGCCGCGCCCTCGGTGCCGCAGATGCGGAACTCGGAGGCTTGGTGCCGGCGACCGAACTTGTGATCGTGGTTGATCGACAGCGCGCAGCGCACGGTGTCGCCATAGTCGAGAATGGCGCTGGTGCGCGTCTGCGCCACCGAATGGTTGGGGTGGCCGAGCGTCTTGGCGTGCACGCCGCGCGGGTCTCCAAGCAGCTGCCGGATCAGGTCGAGATAGTGGATCGAGTGCATGGCGATCTCGACGCGCGGTGCCTTGAGCAGGAACTCCCACAGCTCCCACGGTGTCGCCAACGCCAGCCAGGCATCGAAGTCGACGATCTCGCCGAGCCAGCCCTTGGCGGTGGCATCCTTCAGCGCCAGCATCATCGGTGCGAAGCGCCCCTGGAAATTCACTGCGGCCTGCAGCTTCTTGGAACGGCAGATCTCGAGGATTTCGGTTGCCTCGGCAAGGTGGCCGCCCATCGGCTTCTGGATCAGCGCCACGGCGCCGTCAGGTAATGCTTTCAGCACATCGGCATGGCGGGTGGGCGGCGTCGCGAGGTCAAAGATCGCACCCTCGACGGCGGCCGCTTCCTCAAGTGTGCGAAAGGCCGTCACGCCCCATTGGCTAGCAAGCTTTTCCGCTTTGGTGTGATCGGGATCATAGAGCCCAGCGACGGGAAAGCCGGCCTTCCGGTAGGCCGGGAAATGCGCGTCCCCGACAATCGAGCCGGCGCCGAAGGTGACGATCGGCCGGGGCTTGGAGGGTTTGGGCCATGACTGTACGAGCAAGGCAGGGTCGAAACCGCTTTCAGTCATGATGGAAGACCTCGTCCATATCAGCCCACCATTCGCCTTCCCTGCGCGTCGCCAGCGGTTCCTGGCAAGGCATGCAGACCGCCCACCATTCCTGTGTCCTGGGGTCGGCAGCCATCTTGGCCATGTCGGCTTCGTAGTCGGTGCCATGGTACTCGAAGGTGCTGAACAGCAGGTTCTCCGGCCGCTTCAGGTAGATCGAATAGTTCTTGATGTTGCAGGCCGAGATCATGGTCAGCACGTCGGGCCAGACGGCGGCGTGCAGGCGGACATACTCCTCGACTTTTTCCGGCTTCAGCCCCAGAACCATCCCCATCCGCTGCATGCCCGTCTCCTATTTCGTGATCGCCGTGGTGAATTCGGCGATGCTCATGGCCTTGACCGCGTCCCAGTCCCAGTCGATGCCGATGCCCGGTTCGTCCGGCGCCAGCGCCTGGCCATCTTCGATGCGTATGCGCTTGCCGGTCAATTGGTCGAGTTGCGGAATGTACTCGACATATCTGCCGTTCTGAACAGCGCAGGTCAGGCTGACATGCAGTTCCATCAGGAAATGCGGACAGACCGGAATGTCGAAGGCCTCCGCCGCATGGGCAATCTTGAGCCAGGGCGTGATGCCGCCGATGCGGCCGACATCGACCTGCACGATCGAGCAGGCGCCTTTCTGCATGTATTCGCGGAAATGGCGGATGGAGTAAAGCGACTCGCCGATGGCGATCGGCGTCGGCGTCGAGTTCGACAGCCGCACATGCCCATCGATGTCGTCGGCCGGCAGCGGCTCCTCGATCCAGGCGAGGTCGAGCTCGCGCAGCCTTGCCGCGCGCCGGATCGCTTCATCGATCGAGAAACCCTGATTGGCGTCGGTCATGAGCTCGTAGCCATCGCCGACCGCCTTGCGCACCGCCGATAGGCGGGCAAGATCCTCCGAACCGTGCGGCCTGCCGATCTTCACTTTCGAGCCGCGAAATCCCTTGGCCTTGGCGGCCAGCGCGTCGTCGACCAGTGCCTGCGTCTCGATATGCAGCCACCCGCCTTCGGTCGTGTAGAGCGGGCAGCGGTCCTTGGCACCGCCGGCCAGTTTCCACAGCGGCAGGCCCTGCTTCTTCGCTCGCAGATCCCACAGAGCGGTATCGATCGCCGCGATCGCGATTGCGGTGATCGCGCCGATCGTCGTGGCATGCGTGGCGAATTCGAGATCGTGCCAGATCGCCTCGATCATTTCGGGGTCGCGGCCGATCAGGCGCGGCACCAGATGGTCGGAGAGGAGCCGCATCACCGACGAGCCACCGGTGCCGATCGTGTAGCTGTAACCGGTACCGACCGCGCCGTCAGAATCGGTGATCGTCACGATCGGCGTTTCCTGGCTGACGAAGCTCTGGATCGCGTCGGTGCGCTTGACCTTGGGCACAAGGTCCACCATTCGCAGTTCGACTCTCGTGATCTTGGCCATGCCGATCAGCTCCGCAATGTCTTTCCGGTCTGGGTGGCAAACAGATGCGCCTGCGACATGTCGAGGCTCATGGCCACCCGCTCGCCCGGCCTCAATGGCCTCGGGTTCAGCATGCGCGAAACCCAGTCGGTGCCGTTGAATTCGACGAACACCAGCGTCTCGTTGCCGAGCGGTTCGGTGACCGTGATCGGCAGTTCGATCTGGTGGACGTCGGCCGCACCCCCGGAGCTGATGCCGTGTCCGGTCGGATAGATGTCGTCCGGCCGCAGCCCGAACACGACCTTGTCTCCGGCTGCGACATTGGCCTTGAACTGACCGGGCAATGGCAATTTTTCGCCGCTGGCGAAAACCATCCGGCCGTCATCGATCGTGGCCTCGTGCAGGTTCATCGGCGGCGAGCCGATGAAGCCTGCGACGAAGCGCGTCGCCGGGCGCCGGAACACTTCGTCGGGCGTGCCGACCTGTTCGATATGGCCGTCTCGCATGATGACGATGCGGTCGGCAAGCGTCATTGCCTCGACCTGATCGTGGGTGACGTAGATCACCGTTGACCGCACCTTGGCATGCAGCTTCTTGATCTCGGTGCGCATCTGCGTGCGCAATTTGGCGTCGAGGTTGGAAAGCGGCTCATCGAACAGGAACACATCGGGGTCGCGCACAATGGCGCGGCCCATGGCGACGCGCTGGCGCTGGCCACCCGACAATTGCGACGGGCGTCGGTCCAGCAGCGCGTCGAGGCCGAGGATGGCCGAGGCCTCTGCGACGCGGCGCTCCATGTCTTCCTTGGCCGCATTCGCGATCTTCAGGGAGAAGCCGAGATTCTCGCGCACCGTCATGTGCGGATAGAGCGCGTAGGACTGGAACACCATCGAGATGTTGCGCGAGCGCGGCGGCAGATCGTTGACGACGCGCCCGCCGATCTCGATCGAGCCGGCGCTGATCTCTTCCAGTCCGGCGATCATGCGCAGCGTCGTCGATTTGCCGCAGCCGGATGGACCGACCAGCGCGATGAATTCGCGGTCGGCGATATCGAGATCGATCCCGTGCACGATCCCGATATTGCCGTAGCGCTTGGTCAGCTTGGTGAGGGTAACGGTTGCCATTGGATCAGCCTTTCACCGCGCCGGAGGTCAGGCCGCCGACTAGGTGTTTCTGGACGATGTAGGTGAGGGTGAGCGCCGGAATGATCATCACGACGGCCAGCGCGCACATGCCGCGCCAGTCGATGGTGAACTCGGCCGTGTAGTCGAGCAGGCCGACCGGCAGCGTCTTGGCGCTTACCGAGCGGGTCAGCTGCGAGGCCAGCGCAAACTCGTTCCAGCAGGTCAGGAAGGCGAAGATCGCGGCGGATGCGATGCCCGGCCCGGCGAGCGGGAACTCGACCTGCCAGAATGCCTGCCAGCGCGTGCAGCCATCGATCTGTGCCGCCTCAGCGAGGTCCTTGGGCACCTGGCGGAAGAAGCCGTCGATCAGCCAGATGGTGAACGGCACGTTGAGCGCGACATAGGCTAGGATCAGCCCGAAATGCGTGTCGATGATGCCAAGCCGCACATAGAGGAAGAACAGCGGCAGCGACAGCGCGATGCCGGGGACCGTGCGGGTCAGCATCAGGCCGAGAAAGACGCTCGACTTGCCGCGGAAGCGGTAGCGCGCAAAGGCATAGCCGCCAGCCATGCCGATGGCCACCGCGATGACCGTCGAGGTCACCGAGATGATCAGCGAGTTTCGGAAATATTCGATGACAGGGATGCCACCCTTGCCGATGCCGGAGAACATCGCGATGTAGGCGTCGAACGAAATCTCCTGCGGGATCCACACCGGCGGCTTGGCCATGATCTCCACCGCCGGTCGCAGCGACGAGAGCACGATCCAGAGACCCGGCAGGCAGATGGTCAGCATCGCCAGGAACAGGCCGATGCGATAGACAATGCCAATCAGCCGACGCTTCAGGCGGGCGGAAGAATTTTCGTCCATTCTCACCACTCAGCACCGATCTGCGTGCGCGCCGCGGCGAGCTTGTTGAAGAAATAGACGGTGAAGGCGATCGACAGCAGGATCGAGAAATAGGCCATGGCGTTGGCCATGCCCATGCGTCCGTCGCTGTAGGCGGTGCGCGCCACCAGTGTCCAAAGCAGTTCGGTTCGGCCCGCCGGTCCGCCATCGGTCATGATCTTGACGATGTCATAGGCGCGCGCCACGTCGAGCGAACGGATGGTCATGGCAATGTAGGCGAACGGCATGACGAACGGCCACGTCACATAGCGGAAGGTCTGCCACGGCGTGCAGCCGTCGACCCGTGCCGCCTCGATCGGCTCCTTGGGCATGGCGAGCAGTCCGGCGAGGATCAAGATCGCGAAGATCGCCGTCGACGACCAGATCTCGGCGATAGAAATGGCGATGAAGGCAAGATGGCCTTCGATCAGCCATGGTATGGCATCCCTGGTGATGCCGAGCGACTGCAGGGCATTGTTCACCAGGCCGATATTGTCGTTGAACATGAACTTGAACTGGAAGCCGACGAGGATCGGCGAGAACATCATCGGGAACATCATCAGCGTGCGCAGGATACGCTGGCCGCGCGTTGCCTTCTCGACCAGCATCGCAAGTCCGAGGCCGAGCAGCATTTCGAGATTGAGCGCGATGGTCAGCAGCAGCACCGTGCGGCCGAACGCCCACCAGAAATCGGTGTTGGACAGGATTGAAAGATAGTTCCTGAAGCCGATGAAGACGTAGAATGTCTCGGGCCGCGTCAGGCGGAAAGGCGTGAAGCTGGAATAGAGCGACAGCAGCAACGGCACCACGACGACGGCCGCCAGCACGATCATGGCCGGGAGCAGCAGCAGGAATGGCGCGGATGGCTTGAAGCCCTTCATCAGAATCCTTGAGGTGTTTTCATGGACGGCGGTGCGGGAAACGGGGACGAAGGAGCGGCGCAAACCGCCGAGCATCCCGCGAAAACGCGGTCGCCTCCCCCATTTTCTGATGGGGGAGGCAGCCTTGGGAGCCGTTGCTAGAGCTTGCCGGCGTCCTGGAGGATTTGCGTCGCCTTGGCGGCCGCTTCGTCCAGTGCCTGCTTGGACGTCTTGTCGCCGAGAATCGCCGCCTGCAGTTCGGGGTAGACGGCGTTCGAGATCTCGATCCACTCAGGCGTCTGCGGCACGGCAAAAGCGTGCTTGGCCTCTTCCTGGAAGGCGGTAAGAACCTCCTTCTTGTAAGGATCGTTTTCGGCCTGCTTCAGATCCCAGGTCCACACGGCCGTGCGGGTCGGTAGCGGACCTGCGGCAGCCTCGAGCTTCTGGCTGTCTTCGTTGGTCAGCCACCACACCAGCGAGGCCGCGGCCTCCTTGTTCGGGCAATTCTCGGTCACCGAGAAACCATGGAAGCCGGACCAGCCGGTGCGCTTGCCGGACGAGCCCTTCGGCGCAACCTTGACGCCGACATTGCCGGCGACCTTCGACGACTTCGGGTCATTGAAGAAGCCCGCCCAGCCCGGCCAGTCGAGATTGATGGCGACGGTGCCCGAAGCAAAGCCCTGGCCGAGATCGTCCCAAAGGTAATTG
This sequence comes from Mesorhizobium sp. M1050, assembly GCF_040318715.1. Classification (NCBI taxonomy): domain Bacteria; kingdom Pseudomonadati; phylum Pseudomonadota; class Alphaproteobacteria; order Hyphomicrobiales; family Phyllobacteriaceae; genus Mesorhizobium; species Mesorhizobium sp. M1050. The sequence continues at coordinate 26,449 of NZ_JAMYMV010000013.1, forward strand.
GTGGTTCCTGCCGGCACCGCCTTCGCCTTGTAGAGGTTGACGAACCAGTCGAGCGCCCGGATGCCGGCCTCGGAATTGAAGACCGGCTTGCCGTCCTTGTCGAGGTACTCGCCGCCCTCGGCGACGACCATCTCGTAGAAGCGGCCGTTGATCGCCTCTTCCTTGCCGGCGAACTGCGTGCCGTAGAAATTTGGCGGGTTGGCGAAGAATTCGGCCTGGTCGGTGACTTCCTTCCAGGTGTCCGGCGGCACCAGGTCATAGCCGTATTTCGCCTTGAACTTGGTCTTGTTGTCGGCATTCTCGTAGAGGCTCTTCTGGTAGTAGAGCGCCGAAACGTCGAACTGCGCTCGCGGCAGCATCTCCAGCTTGCCGTCGATCGTCGCCGAGGTGATCGTCGACGGCACGAAGGCGTCGATCTCTTCCTTGGGCAGCAATTTGCTGAGGTCGGTGTAGAGGCTCGTATACTGCGGCGCGAACGACGAATGGTTCCAGCCGACGCACCAGTTGGTGCTGCCCGAGGCAATGTCGGACTTGAGCTCCTTGTCGATGTCGAAGCCGTTCTTCTTGGTCAGGATGTTGACCTTGGCGCCGGTGGCCTTTTCCCATTCGGGAATGCGCTCGTAGAGCTTTTCATATTGCTGGCCACCGATCAGCTTCACGTCGACGGTCACGCCTTCGAACTTGCCGGGCAGGTCGCCGGCAAGGGCAGCGCCTGCACCTGACGCAAGCAACAATGCACCGGCGCACACGCCGGAAATCAGTCTGTTCATTGGTATCCTCCCTTGGTGCCGCCTCAGCGGCGACCGCAACTCGTCTGATGACAAGAAGTCATACATTCATATACAAACAAAACATTCACAGACACGTCAAGGCGAAATTTGTTTCCGCCAGCCATGTTCCTGCGTATATGAAGGATGAAATTCACTGGAGGGATGAGTCATGGACGATAGCGAAGACGAGCGCTACCGCGCGCCGGCGCTCGACAAGGGGCTCGATATCCTCGAACTGCTGGCGGGCGTCGACGGTGGTCTGACGCAGGCCGAAATCGCCAAGAAACTCGACCGCAGCCCTAACGAATTCTACCGCATGCTGGATCGGCTGGTGCGGCGCGGCTACGTCACGCGGCTCGACGGCGACCGCTATTCGCTGACGCTCAAGCTGTTCGGACTGGCGCAATTGCATGCGCCCGTCCGGCGGCTGGTTTCCTACGCCACACCGCTGATGCGCGAATTGGCCGAGACATCGCAGCAGGCCAACCAACTCGTTGTTTTTGACCGTGGTTCCGCTGTCGTCATCGGCCAGCAAGAGGCACCGAACTATTGGGGGATTTCGATCCGGGTCGGTTCGCATATCAGCCTGTTCGACACCGGTTCGGGACATGTGCTGCTCGCCTTCCGCTCACCGGAAGAGCGTCAGATGATGATCTCGGAACACGTCCGCAGCACCGACAAGACGGCGCAGTCGGCTGAGTTCTTCACCCGGCTCGACCAGATCCGCGACCGCGGTTACGAGATGATGGCCTCGATGCAGACCGCTGGGGTCTTCAACCTGTCCGCTCCGGTACGCAGTTCCGATGGCAAGGCGATCGCCGCGCTATCGATTCCCTATATCACCGTGGTCAACGCGCCTTCTGCACCCGACATCACCCGGACGATCGAGTTGTTGCTGGCAACGTGTCAAAAGCTGTCGCACCTCGCGGGCTCGGCAGTCGGCTCATCGGCGTGAATTCTTATTTGAATGAAGAATTCCTCCGTGAGATGATCTGAAACAGCCACGAGGAGGAGCCCGTCATGATCATCGACACCCATTTGCATCTCATCGATCGCTCAGCGTTGCGCTATCCCTGGCTGTCCGGCGTGCCGGCGCTCAACCGCGATTTCTCCTATGAGGAATATTCCGTGGAGGCGCAGCGTGTCGGCATCGGGCGTGTGCTGCATATGGAGGTCGATGTCGACCCGGCCGAGATCGAGGCTGAGACCCTTCGGGTCGAAGGGCTGGCACGGCAACCCGGCAGCATGCTGGCTGGAGCGATCGCATCCTGCCGCCCCGAAGAGGCGGATTTTCCGGCTTATCTTGAAAGGCAGCGAGCAAATCCGTTCGTCAAAGGGTTCCGCCGCGTCCTCCATGTCGTGCCGGATGATCTCTCGGAAGGCGCACTCTTTCGTGACAACATCAAGCGGCTTGGCGGCACCGGCCTGACCTTCGATCTCGTCGTGCTGCCGCACCAGATCCCGAAGGCATTCGCGCTGGCAGACCTGGCGCCCGATGTGACGTTTGTCCTCGACCATTGCGGCGTGCCCGATATCAAGGGCGGAGCCGAGCATCCGTGGCGCGAGCACATGAGTGAGATCGCGCGGCGCCCGAATGTCATGGCCAAGATTTCCGGTGTCGTTGCCTATGCCGATCCGGGCAGTTGGACGGCTGAGACGCTGCGGCCCTATGTCGAGCACACAATCGGCGCGTTCGGCTGGGACCGTGCTGTCTGGGGCAGCGACTGGCCGGTCTGCACGCTCGGCGGCGGCCTGTCGACCTGGGTGGCGGCGACCCATGCGCTTCTTGCAGGCTGCAGCGTCGATGAGCGCGACAGGCTCTTGTTCGCGAATGCCCGCAAACTGTGGCGGCTCGACTAGGCGAGCTCGCTCACCCTTTGGAGGCATCGCTGGATGCCGGAAGAGTCTCCCGAAACAGGCGATTGAGATCGGCAATGACCTCCGCGGCTTTGTGCCGGGAGGTCATGCCAGTAAGGATACGATCGGACGCCGCCTGCTGGAACGTCATATAGCCGTCATGGCGCGGCCGCACCCACGCACCCTCCAGCGTCGCGCGCGTGTCCCGATAGAAATTGCCTGTCGCTTCATTGACGGCCCGGTCCTCCCAGGCCGCTGCATGGCCGGGCTGCCCGCCAACGGCAGCATAGGGACCGCGCTGGACCTCGCCGCTTGCCACCCAGTAGGCGAAGTCGATCGCGGCATCCTTCGCTTTGGCAAAGGCCGATACAGCTATGCCGGTGCCACCAAGTGCCGAACCGATCGGACCGCTGGAGCCGACGACCGGGATGTCGGCGAACGCCAGCCGGTTCGCGCGAAAACCAGACATTGCATAGGAAACATAGCCGTAGATCAGCGGTGCACAGATGATGCGGGAGCCGGCCTCCGCCATGCGTTCCGAAACTGCGATCGGATCCATCTCGAAGCAGGCGGGGCCGACCAGTGCGGCTATCTCGCGCATCGTCTCGAAGACTTCGTCGGCATCGATGAGATCGCCGGACGGGTCCGTTGCGCAAGGGCGGCCAAAATTGCCGGCGAGCGTGTAGAACGCCATCAGCACGTGAGGCGGGCGCAAAGGCAGCAGCACCCGGCCTTGGCGGGCCAGATCGAGCACATCGCTCCAGCGCGCCGGCGGCGCGTCGAGCGCGTCCGGCCGCCAGGCCTGGACCTGGCTGGCCGCATCGATCGGGAAAGCCCATTGCCGCCCCTGCCAGTTGTAGCTCGGATAGGACCGGCCGACGCTGCCCGAGGCAAGTGCTGCAAGTTCCGCCTCGCGGCCAGCGACATCCAGCGGCTCGAGGCAGCGCTCCGCAGTGATCTGGCCGACATGCGGATGATCAATGACGATGAGATCATAGGCGCGCGCCAGTTCCTCGACCGGGAACGATTCGAAATCCTGCAGCGAGCGCTTGTCCCATTCGATGGTGATGCCAGTCTTCTGCTTCCACAGCGACGAGCAGGCGATCATAGGATCGTAGCCGCGCGGATGGCTCCAGGTCATGCCCTTGAGCGTGGGCACGCTCACAGGCCGAACTCCTCGCGGATTGCCGCACTGTGCTCGCCGATGCGAGGCGCTGCCCGATCGACCTTGGCTCTGACGCCATCGACCCGGAGCGGCGAACTGGTGGTCAGGATCGAGACATTATCCTCGCGCGTCACCGTCTGCAGAATATCGAGCGACTGGAAGCCCTCGCTCGCCAGCATCTCCGGCCAGGTCAGCACCTTGGCGCACCAGATGTCGGCCGGCTCGAGGACATCAAGCCACTCGTCGACGGTTTTAGTGGCTATCCGTTGCGCAATAATCGCCTTGATGTCGTCGCGCGCGGTGAACCAGGATGCAGGCAGGTCACGATAGGGCGCCAGCTCGTTAAGTGACAGCAGGTCGGCGAGCTTGGGGATCGGCGTCATGGCGATGGCGAGATAGCCGTCCTTGGCCGGGTAGACGCCATAGGGCGCCGACAGATAGGCATGTGCACTGCGGAAGCTGGAGCGGCGTGGCAAACGCCGGCCGTCGTTGAGATGCGTGGTCAGTACCTCGAACTGGAAGTCGACCAGCGCCTCCAGCAGGCTTGTCTCGATATGGCTGCCCTGGCCAGTGATGCCACGTCGCACCAGTGCCGCCAGAACGCCTTGCGCGCAGGCAGCACCGGCCAGCATGTCGCCGATGGCAAGGCCGAACGGCACCGGCCCCTGGTCTTCGTCTCCATTGAGCCACATCACGCCGGAACGCGCCTGCGCCAGCAGGTCCTGGCCCGGACGCTTGACCCAAGGGCCGTCCTCGCCATAGCCACTGATCGAGGCGTAGACCAGCCGCGGATTGAGCTTGCGAACGGCCTCGTAATCCAAGCCAAGCCGCTCGATGACGCCGGGCCGGAAATTCTGGATCAGCACGTCGGCCTTGGCCAAAAGCCCGCGCAGCGCCTCGAGATCCGCCTCGTTCTTCAGGTCGACGGCAAAACTTTCCTTGGCCCTGTTGATGGCGTGGAAGATGGTGGAATCGCCGCCGATCTCGGTGTCACTGAGATAGAGCCGGCGCGAGAGATCGCCGCCATCTGGACGCTCGATCTTGATCACGCGGGCGCCGAGGTCGAGCAGCCTCAACGAGCAGTATGGGCCCGACAGGAATTGGCTCATGTCCACGACAATGAGACCGGCAAGCGGCAATTCGGCTGCTGCCGGCATTGCTATTTCTCCGTCTTGCCGACGAAGTCGGCCGGGTTGCGGTACTTCACCGTCTGCAGATGCTCGCAATAGAGAACGAGCTCGCCTTCGCCCTTGAACACTTCGTAGCTGGCGCGGATCAGCCCCATTTCCTTGTAGCGGGGCTTCTTGTCGAGGTTGGTGCGGATCGAATAGATCGTATCGTCGATGAAGACAGGCTTTATGAAGCGCAGCTTGTCGTAGCCATAGGAAAATGCATTGACGCAGTTGGTCGCGACCAGCCCGAGCCCGGCCGAGAAGACAAAGGCGCCGGCGATCAGCCGCTTGCCGAAAATGCCTTCGGTCTCGGCAAACATCTGGTCCTGCACATAGGGGTGAATGTCGAGCACCAGCGTGTTGAACAAATGGCTGTCGCCTTCCGCCATGGTACGCCGCAACGAGCGGATTTTCTGGCCGACCGGCCAGTCCTCATAGAACCAGTTCTCGGCATTCCACACCGGCAGCGCGGCATGCTCCTCGGGCATGTTCTTAGGATGCGTCGAGGTGACACCGACGCTGGCCGCGAAGTCGTTCATGGCCGGCTCCGCCAGTCGTGCCGAAGATCTCGCGCAACCGTTTGAACACGCGTCAAGCCGCCTGATTGCACGCCGTCTCCTCCCGTCAATCTTCTTTTGTAAATATTCTTTTCACATGTGGGATTGCGATGCAAGCGCGAAGAGGCGAAATTTGGCCGCTCCCGCGCGCCGAAGCGGCGCGGGGAGGGGAGCAATTCATGCGCAAGGATTGTCAGGTATTTGTCGGCAGCCTTGACCGCGAGGCGCTGAGCGATACCGGGCACGTTACCCCATCGGCACGCGGCTGTCCGTTGGTGCGCCAAGCGCCCGCAAGCAGCCGCCTCGGACACAGCTCAAGCCTGTTGTATTGCCGACAGCTTCCAGTTCGAGCCATTCTCGCGCACGAACGTCCACAACTCGGTCGTCTCTGTCGGGTGGTCACCGTCGCCCTCGACGACCTTGCCGCTGGCCCGCTCGCGCGTCACGTCACGAGACTCGTAGCGCAATGCGGCCGTGGCATAGTCGCGGTCATCCTCGCGCCAGCTTTCCGCAATGTCGGCCTGCAGCAAAGTGATGTCCGTCACCTCGTTCCTGAGACCTTTCTGGGCATTGGCGGCCAGCTCTTCCGAGAGATAGGACACCATCTCGGGGGTCGTCGCCCGGCGCAGAGCGGCATGGTCCTCGCGCCCGAAGGCTTCCTGAACATCGGTCAACAACTGCTGGAATGTGTCGAGGTCGGTCTGGGCCAGCGTGATCTCCTCGGAACCGGTGTCCGCAGAGCCTCCCGAACCGCCGCCAAAGCCGGGAATCGTGAAAGGGCGCGCAGTCTGTTGCTGTGTCGTTGCGCGATTCTCAAACCGCGACGCCTGGGCATTGTCGGCACCGGCGAGCGCCTGGGCGGGACCGCGCGCGGATTGCGACCGGAAGAACCTGAGAGCCAGCATGATTGCGCCACCAATGAGCAGGGCCTGAAGCAGGAAACCGAACATGCCGGCCAGTCCGCCGAAGCCTTGGCCCACGAGCAGGCCGATCAGGCCGCCGAGCAGCAGGCCACGCATCATTGTCCCACCGAAGCCGCTCATGAAGCCGGGCCTCTGCATGCCGGCCTGCGGCTGCCGGGCCGCGTTGTTCACACCGGTGTTGGGCGTCATCGAACGCTCGACCGGTGCGGTCGGCGCCGGTGCGGTTCTGGTCGGCGGTGCCGATTGGAACGTGCGCATGCCACGACTGCCGAAACTGCCGCCGCGACGGGCCTCGGCATGATCCATCGCGACCATGGAAAATGCGAGGAACAGTCCTGCAACGAGGGCTGCAAATCGGCTTGTGCGCGAAATCATCGGGATGGACCTTTGTCGATGCGGTTTTGAAGTTTTCAGCAAACGCCGGCCCGGGGTATCGGGCGTGGTGCGGTCAATCGAACAACTCTTCGAAAAATGATTTCTTCCGCTTCGGATAGCGGTGGCCCTGCGAGCGGGAATAATCGTCATCGCGCCCTTGGCCATGTTGCGGCTGGGAGAATGCTGCCGGCTGCGGCGCGGGCGAAGCCCCCCTGCCGGAACGCTCGATTATCTTGTCGAGTTCGCCTCGATCAAGCCAGACGCCGCGGCACTGCGGACAGTAATCGATTTCGATACCCTGGCGTTCGCTCATCACGAGCGCGACGCGACAGGAGGGGCAAACCATACCAAGGACGGAAGATGTCATGTGGGGCTCCAAACCAAAAGTATTTGAGCCCGCTTGATCGAAAGGAATGGAAACGGGCCCGTTAAGCGGTCCGACATCACAATCGCCAAAAGCGACTGTCAGAGGGGCCCGGCCCGCACGGCACAGTTAGGAGTGCAGAGTCTCGCCTTCAAGGGCGATGCTGCTGGCAACGGTGATTTGTTCGCCATCTCTGCTCAAACCGTCACCACGATCTTGCCGAACTGCTCGTTCGATTCCAGGTAGCGATGCGCTTCGACGATCTGGTCGAACGCAAAGGTCCTGTCGATGATCGGCCTCAGCGTTCCGCTCTCCAGACCGTCTAGGATGAACGCCTTGGCCGTTTCCAGTTTCGCCGGGTCGCCGGTGATCTCATGGACGAGGTAGCCGCGCAGCGTCAGCGTCTTGCCCAACACTGCGCCCAAAGGGAACGGCGTCGGCTCGCGGCTGAGGCCACCATATTCGATGAGGATGCCGCCGCGTGCCATTGCCGCCGTCAGCGGCTCGAAAACCGGGCCGCCGATCGCATCGAAGACGACGCGCACGCCTTGCTGCCCTGCGATCTCATTCAGCCGTGCCGACAGATCCTCCTCGGCCGAGACCACGACATGCGCCGCACCGGCGTTGAGCAGCGCCTGCTTCTTGGCTGACGTTCGCGTCACCGCGATCACGGTCGCGCCGACCCAGTTGGCGATCTGGATCGCGGCAAGGCCGACACTGCTCGATGCAGCGGTGATGACGACCATATCTCCGCTGTGCAGGTTAGCGATGTCGATCAACGCCCCATAGGCGGTCAGATACTGCATCCAGACCGCCGCTGCAGTCCGCCAGTCGAGCGATGGCGGGTGCTTGACGACGAGATTGGCGGGATAGGTGACCAACTCGCCATAGGCTGGCCAAAGGATCATTGATTGCGGCGGGATGACACTAACGCTGTCGCCAGCCATAAGGTCGTTCACGCCTTCGCCCACCGCCTCGATAACACCTGCCGCCTCGAGGCCAAGCCCCGAGGGCAGCGTCGGCGTCTCGATATAGGCACCGGCGCGCAGCAGTGCCTCGGCGCGATTGAGACCAAGCGCCTTGACGCGGATTTGGACTTCGCCCGGACCCGGTCGGGGCAATTCGACATCCTCGATGCGTAGAACCTCGGGGCCTCCATGCCGGTGAAAGCGAACTACACGCGCCATTCGGTATACTCCAAATTATCTGAACCGAATGAGCTATGCAGCTAGGTTCGACGAGGATAAATGGCTGCAAAGGAGAACAGTAGAAAGCAGGAGTTCCGAATATGGGTAGGCTTGAGAGCATGGCCGTGTTCGTCAGGGCTGTCGACCTCGGCTCGTTCGCAGCCGCGGCGGTCGCACTCGATCTGTCCGGACCGATGGTTGGCAAGCATGTTCGGTTTCTTGAGGAACGGCTGGGCGTGCGTCTGCTCAACCGGACCACGCGCAGGCAGAGCCTGACCGATTTCGGACGCGCATACTATGAACGCTGCCGCGTGGTGCTGGCCGAAGCCGACGCCGCCGACGCGCTAGCCGCCGATCAGCTTGCGGAGCCGCGTGGGAAATTGCGTGTCACCATGCCGGCGCATTTCGGCCGCCACTGCGTGACGCCCGTGCTGCTGCAATTGGCGCGGCAATATCCAATGCTGGAGCTGGATCTGTCGCTCAGCGACCGCTTCGCCGACCTCGCCGAGGACGGCTACGATCTTGCCATCCGCACCGGTGCCCTCGACGACAAGGCGGGCGTGATCGCCCGTCGCGTCGCGCGCCAGGGCATGGTCGTCTGCGCCGCACCCGCTTATCTCCAACGTCACGGCGAACCGCGGCGCATCGAGGATCTCGTCGACCATCAAGCGATTGTCTACCGCCGGCTCGGCCAGATCGTTCAACCGTGGCTGTTTGTGCGCGAGGGGCAACTCACGCAAGAGATCACGCCAGCCGGCCGGCTGCGTCTCGACGATCTCGATGCCATCGCCGACGCGACTGCCGAGGGCATGGGGGTCGCCTGGCTGCCCTACTGGCTGGTGCGTGACCGAATCCGGGCCGGAGCGCTGGTGGCGCTGTTGCCGGATGAGCCGCGCTTTCTCTACGACTGCTACGCGCTTTGGCTGCAGACGCCGCATTTGCCATTGAAGGTGCGGCTGGCCGTGGATGCACTGGCCGCCGCCTTGCCGAAATCGATGGCCTGATCAGGCCCCTCCATCATGTCTGCATGGGCAAGTGGGTACGGGCGAAAACGCGATCGCCGATACGGGCGGCCTGACCTCGCGGTTAGGTGAGCAAGTCGTGCCTCTCCTGATATTCGCTCTTGGCCGGAACTGCGGGTCGTCGGAAATGATGCGGTCGATGCCCGTGGCGCCGACCGGAAACGCGCAGCCCAGACTGATGCAGACGTGATTGGGGCCGACCAGGTCGGCAAGACATCCGATGTGGTCGGGCCAGACTGTCCGACACGGATTTGATGGGCCCAGAGCTTATGAAACGGCGCAAAAATCATTTTGCCGAGCCAAACGCCTTGTGCAATGTGGGGATGGAGGATCGAAATCGTGCCATTCGTCACCATCGGCGGCATCACGCTGCACCATCGCCACATCAAAGCGACCGGCAATGTGCGCCCGATCATATTCATCAATTCGCTGGGCACCGACTTCAGGATCTGGGACGACATTGTCTCGGCGCTTGATGGTGAGATGCCGCTGCTGGTCTATGACAAGCGCGGCCATGGGCTGTCCGATATCGGCGACATCAGTTCGATCGACGATCATGTCGATGACCTCTCAGGCCTCATCGATCATTTCGGATTGAGCAAGGTCGTGCTGTGCGGCCTGTCGGTGGGCGGCTTGATCGCGCAAGGCTTCTATCGCAGGCGCCCAGAAATGGTCGAAGGCCTGATCCTGTGCGACACGGCCCATAAGATCGGCACCGCCGAAAGCTGGAACGCACGCATCGCCGCGGTCAAAAGCAAAGGCATTCAGGAGATTGCCGGCGCGGTGCTCAAAACGTGGTTCACGCCGGCCTTCCACGCGCAGCGTCACCCTGACCTGAACGGTTATTGGAACATGATGACCCGGCAGGCGCTTACCGGTTACATCGGCACTTGCGCGGCCGTTCGCGATGCGGATTTCACCGACAGCGCGCGGCGCATCGCGGTACCGACGCTCTGCGTCGCCGGCGACCAGGATGGCTCGACGCCGCCCGATCTTGTGCGATCCCTGGCCGACCTTATCCCCGGCGCGCGCTTCGAAATCATCGGCGACGCAGCGCACATTTCTTGTGTTGAACAGCCAGAGGCACTGGTCGCTCTGATCCGCGATTTTATCGCATCGCTTGCCTCCGGAGCCGAAACCGATGGATGAAGTCCCCGTCAACGAAGCCAGATATCGCGCCGGTCTCGCGATGCGCCGCTCGGTGCTAGGCGATGGCCATGTCGACCGCGCCGAGCTCGCCGCCACCGATTTCGACCTGCCTTTCCAGGAGCTGATCACCGAGGCGGCCTGGGGCACGGTGTGGGCGCGGCCGGGTCTCACCAAGCGCGAACGTTCGATCGTCACGCTGGCGCTGCTGGCCGCACTCGGCCATGATGAGGAGGTGGCCATGCATGTGCGCGCCACCGCCAACACCGGTGCTTCGCGCGACGATATCTGCGAGGCGTTCCTGCATGTCGCCATCTATGCCGGCGTGCCGGCCGCTAACCGTGCCTTCAAGATCGCCAAGGACGTGTTTTCGGAAATGGACGGAGCCAAGAATGCCCGCTAAGTCCGGCTCGAACCGGAGGCCCGAGACCGGCGCCTTCTTTCAGCGCGACCGGACATGGCATCCGCCGGCCCTGACGCCGAACTACAAGACTTCGGTGCTGCGCTCGCCGCAGAAGGCGCCGCTCGCTTTCGACAACACACTGTCGGAAATAACAGGTCCTGTCTTCGGCCACGCCATGCTGGGCGAACTCGACGCCGACCTGATCCACAATTTCGCCGGACCCGGCGAGAGCGCTATCGGCGAACGCATCATCGTCTACGGGCGGGTGCTCGACGAGCGCGGCGTCGGCGTGCCCGGCGCGCTGCTCGAATTCTGGCAGGCCAATGCCGGTGGCCGTTATCGCCACAAGAAGGATGGCTACCTGGCGCCGCTCGACCCGAATTTCGGCGGCTGCGGCCGTGCCATATCAGGCGAGGATGGCGGCTATGCGTTGCGCACCGTCAAGCCCGGTCCCTATCCCTGGCCGAACGGGCCGAACGACTGGCGGCCCTCGCACATCCATTTCTCGATCTTTGGCCATGGCTTCGCGCAGCGGCTGGTCACGCAGATGTATTTCGAGGGCGACCCGCTGATCTGGCAGTGCCCGATCGCGCGCGGCATCCCTGACAAGGCAGCCGTCGAGACGCTGATCGCCGCGCTCGACATGCAAGCGACAATCCCCTTTGATGCGCGCGCCTACAAGTTCGACATCGTGCTGCGCGGGCGGCGCTCATCGCTGTTCGAAAACCGGCTGGAGGGCAATTGATGGCCCAGTCGCTCGACCGGCTGAAGGAGAGCCCCTCGCAGACCGCGGGACCATACGTCCATATTGGGCTGACGCCTAATTTCTGCGGCATCGGTGGCGTCTATGCGAGCGACCTTGGCGCCACCATGGTCAACGACAAGACCAAGGGTGAGCGCATCGGTCTTCGAATCCGGGTGCTCGACGGCACCGGCACGCCGCTCAAGGATGCGCTGATCGAGATCTGGCAAGCGGATGCGGACGGGCTTTACAACTCGGCGGTCGAGTTGCGCGGTGCTGCAGATCCGAATTTCTTCGGCTGGGGCCGCTGCCCGACCGACATGGACACCGGCCTGTGCACGTTCGAGACGATCAAGCCGGGCCAGGTGCCGTTCAGGGATGGCAGCCTGATGGCGCCGCACATCACGCTCTGGATCGTTGCGCGCGGCATCAACCTCGGCCTCCACACACGGCTCTATTTTTCCGACGAGGAAAAGGCCAATGCCGGGGATGCGATCCTGGCACGGATCGAGCACCGCATCCGCGTGCCGACGCTGATCGCCGAGCGCCAGGGCGATATTTATGTGTTCGACGTCCATCTCCAGGGGGAGAAGGAAACGGTCTTCTTCGACAGCTAGGAGATCCGCGACATGACCGTATCGCCTTTCGATCATCCGCTGCTCTCCGCGCTCCTTGGCGACGACGAGGCATCAAGGCATTTTTCGGTCGAGGCGGAAATCGAGGCCATGCTGGCGTTCGAGCGCGCATTGGCCGAAGCGGAAGCCGAAAACGGGATCATCACCAGGGATGCGGCGGCAGCGATCGCGGCGGCGCTGGCCACGTTCCAGCCCGACACTGCCTTGCTGCGGGCCGCTGTCGCCAAGGACGGCGTCATGGTGCCGGAACTGGTGCGCCAGATCAGGGCGGCGGTCGGCGAACCGCATGGCGAGAAAGTGCATTTCGGCGCGACCAGCCAGGACGTCATCGACACCGGCCTTGTGCTCCGGCTGAAGTCCGTCGTCGAGCATCTCGGGCTGCTGCTGACCGAGACCATCATCCGGCTCATCTCATTGGAGGAGCGCTTCGGGGGCAGGGCGCTGACCGGCATGACCCGCATGCAACCGGCAATTCCGATCAAAGTGGCCGATCGCGTAAAGGCGTGGCCGGCGCCGCTGCAACGGCATCAGGAAAGACTGTCGGGACAGTCCAGACGTTTGCTGGTGGTGCAATTTGGCGGCGCTGCCGGCACGTTGGAAAAGCTTGGCGATAAAGGGCCGGCGGTACGCGCGGCCCTTGCCGCAAAGCTCGGCCTTGGCGACGCCCCGCAATGGCAGAGCCAGCGTGACGCGGTTGCCGACTTTGCCGGCTGGCTGTCGTTGGTGACGGGCAGCCTTGGCAAGTTCGGCCAGGATATCGCGCTGATGGCGCAGGGTGGAACCGAGATCGAACTGTCGGGTGGCGGCGGCTCGTCTGCCATGCCGCACAAGCAGAACCCGGTGAAGGCCGAAGCGCTGGTGGCGCTGGCCCGCTTCAACGCCACGCAGCTCTCCGGCATGCATCAGTCGCTTGTGCACGAGCAGGAGCGCTCGGGCGCGGCATGGACGCTGGAATGGCTGTTGCTGCCGCAGATGGTCGTCGCCACCGCCGCGTCGCTGCGCCTTGCCGCCGAACTCGCCGCACAGGTCGAAAGTCTCGGCCACTGATGCGCAGCCAGGTCGTTATCATCGGTTCGGGACCGTCCGGCCTGCTGCTCGGCCAACTGCTGGCTGGCATCGGCGTCGAGACGATCATTCTGGAACGGGCGACCCGCGAGCACGTGCTTGGCCGCGTACGCGCCGGCGTGCTCGAACAAGGCACTGTCGAATTGCTGGAGGAAGCGGGTGCTGCGGCACGGTTGCACGCCGAGGGACTGCTGCATTCCGGCATCTCGCTCGCCTTCGACGGACGCCTGCACCGCATCGACCTTACCGCCCTCACCGGCGGCAGGCATGTCACCGTCTACGGCCAGACTGAAGTTACGCACGATTTGATGGACAAGCGCGACGCGGCAGGACTGACCACGATCTATGAGGCGGCCGATGTCGCGCTGCACGATTTCGATTGTGAGGCACCTTTCGTCACCTATGACAGGGACGGCGTAACGCATCGTATCGACTGCGACTTCATTGCCGGTTGTGACGGCTATCACGGCATCAGCCGCAAATCTGTACCGGCGGGTGCGCTGAAGACCTTCGAGCGGCACTATCCGTTCGGCTGGCTCGGCGTGCTGGCGGAAGTTCCGCCGGCCGATCGTGAACTGGTCTATGCCAATCACGAGCGAGGGTTCGCGCTTTGCTCGATGCGTTCGACGCATCGCAGCCGCTACTATGTACAGTGCCCTGAGGACGATCGCGTCGAGGCGTGGTCGGACAAGCGCTTCTGGGACGAGTTGCGCCGCCGCTTGCCGGAACAGACGGCGGCGAGTGTCGTCACCGGCCCATCCTTCGAGAAGTCGATCGCACCGCTGCGCTCTTTCGTTGCCGAGCCGCTGCGCTTCAACAGGCTTTTCCTGGTCGGTGACGCCGCCCACATCGTGCCGCCGACCGGCGCCAAGGGCCTCAACCTCGCCGCCAGCGACGTGCGCTATCTCTTCGCTGGTTTGCGCGACTTCTACGTCGAGAAATCACACGCTGGCATCGACGCCTATTCCGGCAAGGCGCTGGCGCGGGTCTGGAAGGCGGTGCGCTTCTCCTGGTGGATGACGACGATGCTGCACCGCTTTCCCGACACCGGCGAGTTCGGCCAGCGCATCCAGGAGGCTGAACTCGACTACCTCGTGCAGTCGCGTGCCGCATCGACCGCACTTGCGGAAAATTATGTCGGCCTGCCTTTCTGAGGGCCGCGGATCATCCGGCGCCTTGCTGCCTGGCAAAATCCAACAGGATCGGGTGCTGCCCCTTGAGGATCTTCGCCTCGGCCTCGGGCAAGGTGAACCAGCCCGCTCTGTCGATTTCCGGGAATTCCTTCAGGAATCCTGACTTTGGCGGCCATTCCATGGTGAAGATGTTGCTCTTGATGGCAGCCACATCGATGTCGATGGTCGGTTCGACAGACCAGGCCACGACGATCTTTCCGCCCGGTTGCCTGTAGTCGCCGAGGCGCGTGAAGGAGCCGTCGATCTTGACGCCGAGCTCTTCCTCGGTTTCTCGTTGCGCTGCCGCCAACTCGTCCTCGTTCTCGCCGACGAGGCCCTTCGGTATCGACCACGCACCGTCGTCTTTCTTCGTCCAGAACGGCCCGCCCGGATGAACCAGCAACACCCTGAGATCGCCGTCGCTACGGCGATAGATCAGCAATCCAGCACTCCGTTTTGCCATTGTGATGCGTCCGTTTGCGATGTTGGCAACGAAGACTTGCATTCCTATCGACTGTGCGTGATCGTTGGTCCGAACCTTGCTTCACAGCATTGCGACGCTATGTCAGTTGCATCTGCATTGCGCCTCACCCACGAGTCCGGCAATCTGATAAATCGCTTATTTGGCGGCTCGAAGGCTAGGTGACGATGCAACTCGGTCTTGTTGGCTACTACAGCGACTTCGTGGTCTATCCACTGGTTATCGCCGCACTAGCAGTTGCAGGGCTGATCGAGGCCGGCGAAGACAATGCGACAGGCTGGATCGGCACGGTCCTCGCTTGTCTCTTCCTCTGGACGCTGACCGAATACATGCTGCACAGGTTCGTGCTTCATCACATTCCCTACATCAAGGACCTGCACGAGCGTCACCATGTCGAGGAGCGCAGTTCTGTGGGCACTCCGACCTGGCTCAGCCTCGGTGTGCATGCGCTGGTCGCGTTTGTGCCTGTCTGGATGGTCTCAGGTTTCGCAACCGCAAGTGCCGTAAGTTGCGGGCTGATGCTGGGGTACCTCTGGTACATCAGCATCCATCACATGGTTCATCACTGGCATCCCAGCCATCCGAGCTATCTCTACACCCTCAAGCGCCGCCACGCCGTGCATCATCACATCGACGAATCGGCCAATTTCGGTGTCACGTCGGCATTTTGGGATCGGCTCTTCGGCACGGCGCGGCTCTGATCCTCGGTTCTCACCCTTCAACGCCTCTTTCCGCGACCGCCGGGAGACCTGGCCCCGCGCGGCCCGCTCTGAACCGGCGTGTTGTGCTGGTTTTCGTCGGAAAGTTTGCGCCAGCGGGCAAGACGCTCCGGATCGAGCGTCCCGGATTTCAAGGCAGCCTGCACCGCGCAGCCCGGTTCATGCACATGCGTACAGTCGCGGAACTTGCAGAGTGGGGCGAGTTCGGTGATTTCAGCAAACAGCATGTCGATGCCGGAGGCGACATCACTGACGTGCAATGTCCGCATGCCGGGCGTGTCGATCACCCAGCCGCCGCCGGCGATGGCGTGCAACGATCGCGACGTGGTGGTGTGGCGTCCTTTGGAATCGTGTTCGCGAATGCCCCCGGTCTGTTGCGGCGATTGCTGCGCCGGTCCGGCAAGCGTGTTGACCAGCGTCGATTTGCCGACGCCGGAGGAACCGATCAACGCCACCGTCTGGCCGACACCGCACCAGACAGCCAAGGCGGTTGCCGCATCTGAGGTGCGGGGATTCAGGATCACGACCGGCAGTCCACGCTGCAACGCGGCAGCCTGCCTTTCATACGCTTCGGCATCCTCAGCGGTATCGGCCTTGGTCAGCAGGATCACAGGCGTCGTTCCGGCCTCGTTGGCCAGCGCCAAATAGCGCTCGAGCCGGGCGGGATTGAAGTCGGCATTGCACGAGGTGACGATGAACAGCGTGTCGACATTGGCCGCGGCAAGCTGTGGCACCCTGCCGCCCTGGGTGCGGCGCTCGAGTACCGTCTTGCGGGTCAGGCGGCGTTGCACAAGCTGGTCATGCACGTCGACGAGCACCCAGTCGCCGACGGCATAATCGCCGGTGTTCGCCTGCGCCGGCAGTGTCAGATCGACTGGCCCTGCCTGCGACAGGCCGGTCAGGCGGTCGCGATGGACCGTGGCGATGCGCGTCGGGACGAGATTGGCTTCGCCGGGCTCGAACTGGTCGCCGAAGAAATCCGTCCAGCCCAGGCTGGCGAGCGATGGTGTGGAGTGACCCGTCAAGGCTTTGACCGAGGCGTCGCAGACATGGACAGTATCCCTGGCAAAATTGAAAGTGAGGCGGACCACAATCTCGGGTGGGCTGTGTATGGGCGGCGTGGCGGCATTTGGCAAGCAGGGCCGATGCCGTGGCCGATCAGCGCCGTAGCCGGCGGTCAGTCCGTCGCGCTGCCCCATGCCACACTTTCCATCCCGAACCCTTTGTCTCCGGTTTTAAAGCGTCCATAAATAATTAACGCGCGCAATATTTCTGCTTTGTATTGAGAAGTGTGAAAACTTGACTGAATAAGTTCGGTCAAGCATTGCTGCTTCCGGTCAACGGACGCATGTGGTAGCGGCTCGTCCGGTCGGCAATGACGGTAAGGAGATCAGGATTATCGATGGCGGAGAAGACTCACCGCACGATGGATGACTTCGCCCAGGCATGCGGCGTGTCCCGACCGACTTTGTCCAAATATTTCGACGACCCGGCAAGCGTCAAGCCGGCGACGCGGGCGCGTATCGAAGCCGCACTGCGCTCCTCGGATTATCAGCCGAACCTTTTCGCGCGCAACCTCAACCGCAAGCGCACACGAAACATCGGCATCATCGTGCCGACGATCACCGATCCGTTCTACGCCGAGATGGTCAGCCGCATCGAATTTCGCTGCCGCGACGAAGGCTACTGGCCGATCGTCATCTCTTCGCATGGCTCGCCGAAGCTGGAGGCGGAGTCGGTCAGGACGCTGCTGTCACTGAAGGTGGCGGGCGCGATCATCGCCCCGCTGGGGCTGGCCTCCGACCACGGCGTTTTCGACAAGCTCGGACAGGACATTCCGATCGTCTATTTCGACACCTACATCGAGGGCGATACGCCGTTCGTCGGCAATGACAACCGGCAGAGCGTGTCGACCATCGTCGATTATCTCTGCCGTTCCGGTGAGCCGCCGGCCTATCTCGACATTCCGCATGTCAACCACAACTCCGGCGAACGCCAGCAAAGCTATATCGTCGCGATGGAAACCGCCGGCTTCAAGCCGGTCGTCATCGAGGCTGCGCGCGACTACACCTGGGACTTCGAACGCATTGGCTACGAGCAGATGGAAAGAATGCTGGAGACCGGCACCTTGCCCGGCCGTACCATCCTGTGCGCCAATGATCGTCTCGCCTTTGGCGTGATGGCTGCCGCGTACTCGCGCGGCCTGAAGGTCGGCCGCAGGCCCGACTGCGATCTGCGCCTTGCCGCGCATGACGATCATCCGCTGAGCCGCTACACCTGTCCGGCGCTGACCACCATGGCGCAGGATTTCACCGCCATGGCCGGGCGCAGCGTCGAGATCCTGCTGGCTCTGCTGGACGAGGCCGATCCGCCAAAGCAGGGCCTGGCGCGCACGGTCAAGCTCGGCGCGACGCTGGTGATGCGTCAGTCGGCCTGAGCGTTGGTCGTCGGCGAATTCCTCTCGAACTGGCGCCAGGCCGCCACTGCCTCGGCTACCGCTTGTCGGGCCCCAGGTATATGGCGTCCCATCGAGACGAAGCCGTGGATCTGGCCCGGCCATTGCCGCAGAATTAGTGGCACGCCTTCGCTTTGCAGGCGCGCGGCATAGGCTGTCCCTTCGTCGGCCAGGATGTCGTAGCCGGCAAGCGCCACGAAAGCCGGCGCGACGCCGGTGAGGTCAGGGGCCAGCAGGGGCGAGACGCGCCAATCCAGCATGTCGTCGGGCGTTCGCACATAGTGGTCGCGGAACCAGGCCATGGTGCTTGCGGTAAGACCGAAGCCGTCGCCGAAGCGCCGATAGCTGTCTGCCACCTGGCGGGCGTCGGTGTTGGGATAGATCAGGATCTGCGCCGCAACGGGCGGCGCCAATCCATCGCGGGCGAGCAGCGCCAGCACGGCGGCGAGATTGCCGCCGGCACTATCGCCGGCCACGCCGATGCGCGCCTTATCGATGCCGAGGCCGGCGGCATTCTCCGCCATGAAGCGCAGCGTTGCCAGCCCATCTTCCAGCCCGGCGGGGAATTTGTGTTCCGGCGCCAGGCGATAGTCGGGACAGACAATGACGGCGTTGCCGAGGTTGGCCAGCCAGCGGCAGATCTCGTCATGCGAATCCAGATTGCCGATCACCCAGCCGCCGCCATGCAGATAGAGCAGCGCCGGTGCCCCGTTGGGTAGTGCGCCGATGCCGCGATGGATGCGCACGGCAATCGGGCTGTTCGGCCCCTCGATCTGCTGTTCCAAGGTCGTTGCTACCGGCTCGTGCTCGCCCTGCAGCGTCGGGAACGAAGCATTGTAAGCGGCGCGCGCCGCCGCCACGCTGCCGGTCTCGAACGGTTCGCCGCCGGCTGCGCGGCTGATTTCGAGGACGCGCAGCGCATCCGGGTCGAGCATCATCGTCATATCCTCAGGCCAGCAGACTGCTTGCTTCCTCTTCGGTCAACAGGGCCGGCTGGACGACATCGCCCGCGATGGCGATCGAGTCCTGTGTTTCGCCGGAACGCAGGATCGCCTCCATGATCTCAAGCACATGCAGCGCAAGGCTGCCGGAGGCGCGCGGCGTGTTGCCGGTTCGAAGCGAACGCAGCAGATCGGCGACGCCGAGCATGCGGTAGTTGGCGCGGTCGGGCGCGGCATAGGGCCAGTTGCGGGCGCCATAGAGTTCGCCTTCGCTGGCGAAATCCTTCCACTCAGTGCCGCGTTCGGACAACGACACGGTGCCACCGAACGTGTCGGGGTCGGGCAGGCGCAGCGAGCCTTCCGTGCCGTGCAGCTCGATCGGATGGTTGGAGTGGCGAAAGACATCCCACGAGGCGCCGAAGGTGACGGTCGCGCCGGAGCGGAATTCGAGCAGCGACAAAACGTTGGTCGGCGTGCCGACCTTGAATGTGGTGTTCTTGAACGGCCCTTCGGCTGATATCAGCCGTTCCTCCTGG
Source organism: Mesorhizobium sp. M1050 (assembly GCF_040318715.1). Taxonomy (NCBI): domain Bacteria; kingdom Pseudomonadati; phylum Pseudomonadota; class Alphaproteobacteria; order Hyphomicrobiales; family Phyllobacteriaceae; genus Mesorhizobium; species Mesorhizobium sp. M1050. The sequence goes on from NZ_JAMYMV010000013.1 coordinate 46,136, forward strand.
CCGCGCGTCGCCATCGCCATGACGCGCTCGACCGGGCCGAGCAGATTGACCAGCATGGTCAGATAGTAGGGGCCCATGTCGAACACCGGACCACCGCCGGGCTGGTAGTAGAATTGCGGGTTTGGATGCCAGTGCTCCATGCCGCGGCCCATCATGAAGGCGGTGCCGGTGACGGGGCGGCCGATGGCACCCTCGTCCATCAGCCGGCGGGCGCGGCGTCCGGCGGCACCCAGGAAGGTGTCGGGCGCCGAGCCGAGCAGCAGGCCGCGCGATCTCGCCTCGTTGACCAGACGCTGTCCATCGGCGGCCGAGGTGGCGAGCGGCTTTTCGGTGAAGACGTGCTTACCGGCCGAAAGCGCGGCAAGTGAAATTTCGAAGTGCGCCGCCGGAATGGTCAGGTTGAGGACAAGATCGATCTCGGGGTCGGCCAGCAGCGCATCGACACCGAGCGCCTGGATGCCATATTCCTTCGCTCGCATCGCCGCCATGTCAGCCGAGATATCGGCGCAGGCGCGCAATTCGATCCCGCCGAAGAGAGCGGCATTGCGCAGATAGGTCATCGAGATATTGCCGCATCCGACGACGCCGATCCCGAGTTTCGTCGTTGATTTTCCGTGCATTTCCGATCGTACCTCCCAATGCGGTCATTGTCTGCCGGCCCCGCCTAACCGGTAACGTGATCGCCTAGGATCGGGCTATACAGCATTTCAAATATTGACGCGCGTAAAACTTTTATACAACATACGAAAACGCTGGCTCGATATCGGGAGGCTGCCAGCCCTAGGAGGAGAAGATGACAGACATGAAAAACGGCCAACCGCCGGTACTGAGCCTGTGGGTCATGTGCGCATTTGGATATTTCCGTCGCCGCTAGGGACCGCGACGGGTCAGGCATAGATCACCTTGGCCCCGGTCCTATCAAGCTGGCTGCGTATCGCGCCGGACAGGCCATCGTCGGTGATCACAACATCGACGCTCGACAGCGAAAATGCCTTGGAGGTCCCGCTGACGCCCCATTTGCTCGAATCCGCAAGGAGGACAACGCGCCGGGCCATGCGCACGAGGTTCCGCTTCGTTCGCGCCATGTCTTCGTTCACGTCGACCACATCCAGTGACGCGTCGATCGCATGCGCTCCAACAAAGACCTGATGCGCTACCAAGCCGCCGAGAGCCGTGTCGGGATCGGTGATCAGCGTGCTCACCGTGTCTGGATAGACCCGGCCACCGATCATGTGAACGTCGAGTCCGGGCCGATGCATCAGATGCTGCACGATATTCATCGCCGTGGCCGCGACCACGACATTGCTGAGCGGCGGTAAAAGCATGGCAACCTGCATCAATGTCGAGCCGCCGTCGAAGATGACCGATTGGTTGTCCTCGAACAGGTCTATCGCTGCCCGGGCGATGCGTTTCTTTGCATCGAGGTTCGTTTGCATCCGCCGGGCAAACGCGGCCGTGGTCGAATCTGTGGTCCGGGTCACCGCGCCTCCACGGGTCTTGGTCAGCAGTCCCTTGCGGTCCAGTATCTCGAGGTCGGAGCGCACCGTGACTTCCGACACGCCAAAATCGTCTGACAGGTCCTTGATGCGAACCTGTCCGCTGCGTTGCACTTCACCCAGGATCGATTGGCGTCTCTGCTCCGACAACATTGCCTGTCCTTGCCTCCATGCGCCAAGCGATCGCCCTGGCCTCGGTTCACTCTACCAAAAATACGCGAATTCGAAAGCTTTCGAAAGATTGCATTTATCCTTTCTTTCGCAAACACTGATCCAGGATTTTGAAATCAATCGATTGGAGAGTTTTGGACTCATGAGCCTCGGAACCAAGGTGCGCCTGGCACGCCTCTTCTCACATCCATCTGGGAATCTTTTTGGCGGCGCGGTCGACCACTTTGTCGGCTATGGCGACGTGCGCAAAGGAGGTCTTGCCGACCTGCCAGGCGCGCTTGCACGCGTCATGGTGGGCAAACCCGACTACGTCAGCATCCAGCCCGGCACCGCGCGCCATCTGTGGCCGCAATACGCGGGCAAGGCTTCCCTGGTGATCCAGGCAGGCTGCTTCACCCCAGACGATCGCATCAGTGAACTGATTGCAACGCCCGAGGATGCGGTGCGCGCTGGCGCCGATGCGTTGGCCGTGGCCATTCCGGTGCGCGGCGCGACCGAGGGCAAATACATACGCTGGCTGACCGATTCGGTGAATGCGGCGGCCCGTTACGGCATGCCGGTGGTGGCGCATATCTACCCTCGCGATTTCACCGACGGGGCAAAAATCGTCTTCACCCCCGACGAGATCGCCTATGCGGCACGCATCGGCTACGAGTCCGGCGTCGACGTGATCAAGATCGGCTACACGGGCGATTTCGAGTCGTTTCGGGAGACCGTTCGGACCTGCCCGGTGCCGGTCGTGATCGCCGGTGGTCCGAAGACCGACACGCTGCTCGGCGCCCTTCAGCAGACGGCGGACGCGATCCGTGCCGGCGCGCGCGGTGCCGTGGTGGGCCGCAATCTCTGGGGGCATGGCGATCCGGAAAAGGCAGCGATTGCCTTTCGGGGCGTCATTCATGACGGCCTTTCGGCGCAAGACGCCTTGGCGAAGGCGGGTGCCTGAACGATGCCCACCGTCCCTTCAATCCTCGGCTTCGGAGCTATTGCGATCGACGACATCGTCTATGTCGATCAGCCGTTGTCGGCGGGCAAGGGGAAGGTTGTGCAAAGTGCCCGAGCTTTCGGGGGAAATGTCGCGACGGCACTTGCCGCCGTCGCGCGGCTCGGCGGGACCGCCGGCTTCGTCGGATGGCTGGGCAGTGCCGCCGACGACGCCGTGCTATGCGATCTCGTTGCGAGTGGGGTTGAAACCGCGTTCGCGCCGCGCCACCCGCACGCGCGCCCGATACGCTCGCGGATCACCGTCGGTTCGGATGGGGAGCGGTTCATCGCGTATGACGACGACGCGATGCTGGGGACCGCGCCGGACTTTCCGGACGAGGTCCTCAGCCGCGCGACCGTCCTGATCGTCGATAGTTACGGGATCGGGTCGCTGGATGTCGTGGCTCGGGCTCGCGATCTCGGCCTTGCGATCCTCGGAGATGTCGAATGGAGCCGCGGCCCAGCCACCGAGAGACTGATAGGGCTCTGCGACCATCTCATTCTTCCGCTCGGCTTTGCGCGGACCGCCACGGGCCGCCGCTCACCGGCCGAGATACTCGATGCATTGTGGTTGCCGTCGCGGTCCGCCGTGGTTCTGACGGATGGTGGCAGGGGCGTATTCTATCGCGGGCGCGACGAGACAGGGCTCTGGCACCTGCCTCCGCACCGGGTTGCCGTCGTCGACTCGACCGGCGCCGGTGACTGCTTTCATGGCGCCTATGCCCTTGCATTGACGCGCGGGGCCGGCACCGCGGGCCGGGTCGCATTCGCGGCCGCGGCGGCGGCCCTATCGATAACGGGGCGGGGCGGGCGCGAGGCGCTCCCGACCCACGACCAGGTCACGGAACTCCTGGCATCGACGAACGCGCCGTCGGCGGTCGAACTGAAATATGCGCGGCTCGATACCGGAACATAGCCCGAACTATCCGAGGAAATATTTCGCAGGTGAACATAAGCCGAGCATAATCATAAAAATCAGTGGCTTAGACTTGTGGAGGAGGAATATGGCAGAAGTCGTTCTTGAGAATATCTGCAAGACATACGGGAACAATTTTCACGCAATCGACCAATTGAACCTGTCGGTTGAGGACGGCGAGTTTTTGATTCTCGTCGGGCCTTCCGGCTGTGGCAAATCCACCGCGTTGCGGATGATCGCGGGATTGGAGGACGTCACCAGCGGCAGCCTTCGGATAGGCGGAGTCGACGTCGTCGACATGCCGCCAAAGGACCGCGACATCGCGATGGTCTTCCAGAGCTATGCCCTCTACCCGCATATGTCGGTGTTCGAAAACATCGCCTTTTCGATGCGGTTGGCAGGCAAGCCGAAGGCCGAGCGCAAAAAGCGCGTGGACGAGATCGCCAAGACCCTTCAACTGACGTCTCTGCTGGACAGCAAACCCGCGAACCTTTCGGGCGGACAGCGTCAAAGGGTTGCCATGGGCCGCGCCATGGTGCGCGAGCCGGCAGCCTTTCTCATGGACGAACCCCTTTCCAATCTGGACGCGAAACTGCGTGTTCAAATGCGCGCCGAAATCACCAGTCTGCAAAAGCAGCTCGGCGTAACGACCATATATGTGACCCACGACCAAACCGAAGCCATGACGATGGGCGATAGGGTCGCGGTGTTGAAAGGCGGCGTGCTGCAGCAGGTCGACACACCCAAGAGGCTCTATGAATCGCCGGTGAACGCCTTCGTTGCCGGCTTCATCGGGTCTCCTTCGATGAACCTTTTCGAGGCGATCCTGACGGGCGACGAACTGATGTCCGGCGTCGTGTCCATCCGGCTACAGAATGCAGCCTTCGTGCGCAGGCCGGGCTTGAGGTCGTATGCAGGGCGCAAGGTCGTGTTCGGGATACGACCGGAGGATCTCTTTGACAGCAGCCTCGAATCCGGCCGCAAGTATCAGACGATACCGGCAAAGGTGACTTCGATCGAAGAACTCGGATCCGAACATATCGTCCATCTCAACATCGACGCGGTCCGGGTGGACTCCGGCGACCCTGACGCGGTGCAAGATTTCGGCCTGGCGTCGAATGCGGTGGCGAAATTCGAACCAGCCAGCACAGTCCGCTCCGGCTCGGAGATCAGGTTGGCCCTGGATGACGCCAAGCTCCATTTCTTCGATTCCGAGACGCACCTGGCGATCTGAATATCCGCGACAAGACCCGCGGGCGAGGGGAGGCGCCTGCATAAGGAGACTTCTGAATAACCAGACGATCGGCCGCATTGTGCGGTCGATCCTAAAGAAGGAGGAGAAAATGACGTTTCGTATAAGACCCGCGATGCTGAAAATAGCCGCGGCCGCATGGTTGCTTGGCGCAACCGGCGCCATGGCGGATACGACGCTGGAATTCACCCAATGGTGGGAGCCAGAATTGCCGGCTGGCTCGCTCAGGGCAATCATGGATGACTTCGAGGCCGCAAACCCCGGAATCAAGGTGACACTGGTCAGCGGCCCCTACGCGACCACGCGAGACCAGATCTCGGTTGGTGCTGCAACCGGAACCCTCAGCGACGTCATCGGTCTCGATGGTGCCTGGGTGAACAATCTGAATGCGCAGAACGCACTCGCCGACATGAATCCGATGATGGATGCGAGCGGTTTCGACAAGAGCCAGGTCGCGGACATCATCAAGGTGGACGGCAAGGCGGTGATGTTTCCCGTGGCTTCCTTCGTCTATCCGGTCTTCGTGAATTTGGACCTCGCCGCCCAGGCAGGCGTGACCAAGCTGCCGTCGACCCGTGCGGAGTTTCTCGAAGCCGCCAAGAAGATGACGCACGCCGACAAGAACCAGTATGGCTGGGTGCTGCCCCTGTCGCTGCAAACGCCATCCGGCGTCCAGAACGACATGATGTCGTGGGTTTGGGCTTCGGGTCAGTCGATGATGGCGAACGGCAAGCCAGACCTTGAGGGCAAACCGGTGGTCGATATGCTCACCTTCGTCAAATCACTCAACGACGCCGGCACCATCTCGCCCGGCATCGCCACCAAGACCGAGCAGGAAAAGGTCGAGGAATTCGTCAACGACCGCGCCGGGATGATGATCGACTCGCTCGCGCATGTGAACCTCATCCGCAAGCGCAATCCCAAGCTGAACTTCGACCTCATCCCGGTCCCGGTCGTGGAAAACTATACCGGCAAGCGCGGCCTTCCCTATGCCTCCTGGGGCATCGGCATCTCTGCTGCCTCGAAACATCAGGAAGAGGCCTGGAAACTCGTCCAATATCTGATGAGTGAAAAGGTGAACGCCAAGCTCGTGTCGCTTGCGAACGCCTTCCCGGGTAACGTCAACGCCAAGCCGGATTTCGTGACCTCGGACAAGGCTTTCGGCAAGGCTTTTGAAATCTTCAAGACCGGTTATCTCGCCAACGAGTTCACGGGCCTGCCGGTGGCTGAAGACCTGATGACCCAGTTCGACGTGCAGGCTCAAAAGATGCTCGCTGGTGAGCAGTCTCCGGAACAAGCCGCAGCCACCGCTCAGAAGGGCTGGATGGCGAAATTCTGATCGGCCTGTTCCCGTTTGCTATCTTCGACCGGGTGGCCTGACTTCGGGCAGGCCATCCGGCAACAACGGATCGGCAATTTGAGATGGACCTGTTTCCAAAGCTTACCTTCTCTTGAAGGCGTATCCCAAGGTTGGCACATGACCCGGCAAAAGCGCTCCCACCATAAGCTGAAACGAGCGGTCGCACCCTACCTCTATCTGTCGCCCTCGCTGCTCATAATCGGGCTTCTGATGTTGCTGCCGATGGTGACGGTGATTGCCTACTCGTTCCAGAACAGCGCGGTGCTGCGTCGTGACCCTTCCTTTGCCGGACTGAAACACTACCAGGCGATCTTCGACGACCCCGTGTTCTGGGCTTCGCTGTGGCACACGCTCTACTTCACATGCATGAGTGTTATTTTCCACATGACCATCGGCATGGTCTTCGCGCTGATGCTGAACAGCGACCGCATCAATCCGATGCTGCGCAATATTCTGCGCGTGCTCTACATACTGCCCTGGCTGTTCACCGCGGTGATTATCGCCGTGATCTGGCGCCTCCTGCTTGAGCCGAACGGTGTCGTGAATAGCATTCTCATGCAAATCGGCATCATCGGTTCCAAGGTCGAATGGTTTTCCTCGCCTGAGACCGCGCTGCACGCCGTCACCTTCGCCAATATCTGGGCGGGCTATCCGCTCTTCATGGTCAGCCTGCTCGCGGGTTTGCAGGGCATTCCCAAGGATTTCTACGAGGCCGCCGATATCGACGGGGCAAAAGCCTACCAGAAGCTGATCTTCATCACCATTCCTATGCTGATGCCGATCATCATAAGCATCTCGCTGCTCGACTTCATCTGGACCATGCAGGTCTTCCCGTTAATCTGGATAACGACGGGCGGTGGCCCGATCTACTCGACCGAAGTCCTCAGCACCTACACGTACAAGCTGGCGTTTTCGAGCTACAACCTGTCGCAGGCTTCGGCGAGCGCTGTGGTCATCTTGTTGATCTCTCTCGGCCTGACGCTGTTCTATATTCGCTATCAAAAGGCTCGGTAGTCACCATGAGGAAAAGACATACGCCGAAAGACAGGCTGATCACCGTCGCGCTCCATGTAGCGCTTGCTGCGGGGCTCTTTTTCGCGGCATTCCCGATCTACTGGATGCTGAGCAGTTCGTTCAAATCGAACACCGAGATCTTTGCCCTGCCACCAACAATCCTGCCAAAGGCCTTCACGCTGGAAGCGTATGCAGCCATCCTTGGCGACCCGGTAAAGCTGCGCTTCTTCTTCAACAGCTATTTCGTGGCGGGAGCGGTGACCGTGCTGACGGTGTTGATCGCCTTGATGGCGGCCTACGGCTTCAGCCGCTTCAACTTCCGCGGCAAGGGCAGCCTGAACACACTCATCATCAGCACGCAGACGATTCCGCCGATCACACTTTTGATCCCCTTCTTCGGGCTTGTCGTCTCATACGGTATCTTCGATACCTACGTCGCACTGATCCTGACCTACCTGGTGTTTACACTGCCGTACGCGATCCTGCTGATGACGGGATATCTGAACACCTTGCCCCGCGATCTCGATGAAGCCGTGGCTGTCGATGGCGGCACCAGTTGGACAGCGCTTTGGCGGGTGATCGTCCCGATTTCACTGCCTGGTATCGTGGCGACGGCGGTCTACACCTTCCTGTTGTGCTGGAACGAATTTCTCTTTGCGCTGACGCTGACGAAGTCAACGTCCATGCGCACCGTCCCGATCGGCATCCAGCTGTTGATGGGGCAGCACGCCTTCGAATGGAACCAGATGATGGCGATGAGTGTGCTCGGCTCGCTACCGCTCTTGCTCATCTACCTCGTTGCCCAGAGGTACTTCCTCGCCGGCATGACCGCGGGCTCGGTCAAGTAGGATGTCCATCCCAGGGTCACCGTTCCGCCGATCGTGCTCGTGCTGCTCTTCCCGCGCCACATCATCGAACGGCTGACGCAGGGCGCATCAAGAAACAGGCGGTGTCAAGGAATGAAAGGATGAACGTGAAAGACCTCAAAGTCGGCTGCCAGACCTTCACCTGGGAAATGCTGGGAGACCGGTTCACCAGCGGCCCCGATGATCTGTTGAAGGCGATCGCCGATGGCGGCTATGCCGGCATCGAGATCACCGACACCATGATCGGCCATTATGCCGACAGAACGGCCGAGTTCGCCGCCGCGCTGAAGGCGTCCGGGCTGATGCTGGTCTCCTTCGCCTTCGGCTCGAACAGCGGTTTCACGCTGAAGGAGAAGATCAGCGCCGATCTTGAGACCGCCAAACGCTGGATAGACTTCGCGGCTGCGTTTCCCGGCGCGCTGGTCTCGATGGGCTCGGCGACCGTGGTGTCCGAAGGGCCGCGCGACGACAAGTTCGCCATCGCCGCGGAGGTTTACAACAAGGCCGCCGAGATCGGCCGCAAGGCCGGTGTGGATGTCGCGGTGCATCCAAGCTCGCACCACAACACGCTGCTGTTCGGCCGCGCCGACTACGACACGATCTTTGCCTTGCTCGACCCCGATCTGGTCGGCTGGGTGCCGGATACCGGCCATATCCTGCGCGGCCACAAGGACATGTCCGACACGCTGCGCACCTATCGCGACCGCATCCGCTACATCCACTTGAAGGACGTAGATGCCAGCGGCACCTGGGCCATGCTCGGCGAGGGCGTCTGCGACACGCCTGCGGTCATCGAGATCGCCGGCACCGCGCCACGCTTCAACGGCTGGGTGGTGCTGGAGGAAGAATCCGAGACGGCCGCCGCCGATCCCGCCGGCGCGGTCAAGACCAACCGCCAGACAATGCGCTCCTACGGCGCCTGAAGAACGAGACGATGATCAAGAAACAGGACAGACGCCTCAGGGTCGGCGTGCTCGGCTGCGGCCCCATCGCGCAGTTCGCGCATCTGGAATCCTGCGTCAAGGCCGGCAATGCCGACCTCTACGCCATCTGCGACGCGGCCCCCGATCTGCTTGCCCGCATGGGCGCCACCTACGAACCGCGGAAGACGTATGGCGACTATGACGCAATGCTCGCCGATCCCGAACTGGAAGCGGTGATCGTCGCCACGGCGGACGCCTATCACGTGCCGATGTCGATCAAGGCGCTCGATGCCGGCAAGCATGTTCTGTGCGAAAAGCCGATCGGCACTTCGGTCGAGGAAGGCGAGGCGCTGGCTAAGGCGGTTAGGCGCTCGGGCAGGGTGCTGCAGGTCGGGCACATGAAGCGCTTCGACCCGGCGCTGGAAGCAGCGCGCGACTTCGTCCGCGACGAGATCGGCGAGGTGCTGGCGCTAAAGGCCTGGTATTGCGATTCCACCCATCGCTACACCAACACCGATGCCGTGCAGCCGCTGCCCGTCACCAGCAAGCTGGCGAAGAAGCCGGCGGGAAATCCCAAGGCCGATCTGCGCCAGTATTTCATGCTGGCGCATGGCTCGCATCTCGTCGACACCGCGCGCTTCCTGTGCGGCGATATCGTCGCCGTGCGCGCCCGCCTCAACGAACGCTTCGGCGCCTATTGCTGGTTCGTCGAGACCGAATTCGCCAGCGGTGCGCTCGGCCATCTCGACCTCACCGTCGCCGTACGCATGGACTGGCACGAAGGTTTTCAGCTTTACGGAGAGAACGGCTCCGTCATCGCCAGGACCTTCAACCCCTGGTACTTCCGCGCCAGCGAAGTCGAGATCTTTCATGAGAAGACGGCCACGGCTCACAAGCCGCTGGGTGCAGACGGCCATTTCTTCCGCCGCCAGCTGGAAGGTCTTGCTCAAACCGTGCTGGACGGCGTGCCGATGCGCGGCGCCAATGTCGAGGACGGCATCGCCTCGATCCGCGCCATGGTTGCCATTGCACGCTCGGTGGCATCAGGTGAACGCGTTGAGCTCGCCTCGGTTTCGGGAGCGGTTTGATGCGTCTAGGCATTTTCGCCAAGATCTTTCCCGGTGCCGAGCCGGCCGCGGTGCTCGCAGCCGTTCGGCAGGCGGGATACGAGGCGACGCAGTTCAATCTCGCCTGCGCCGGCCTGCCGTCGATGCCGGATGTGGTGCCGGCGGATGCCATTGCAGCCATCCGCGCCGCCGCGCAATCGAGCGGTGTTTCACTCGCCGCACTGTCGGGCACGTACAATATGGCGCATCCCGACAAGGCCGTGCGCGACGAGGGCCTTCGGCGTCTCGCCGTCGTCATCGAAGCGGCTGCTGCCCTTGACATTCCGCTGGTCACGCTCTGCACCGGCTCGCGCAACGCCGTCGATCAGTGGGCGTATCATCCTAACAATGCCACGCCTGCCTCCTGGTTCGACATGGCCACCGAGATGTCGAAGGCGCTGGCGCTGGCCGAAGAGGCCGGCGTCGATCTCGGCATCGAGCCCGAACAGGCCAACATCGTCACCTCGGCGAACGACGCGATCAGGCTGATTGCCGAGATGGGATCGAAGCACCTGAAGATCGTGCTCGATCCGGCGAACCTGTTCGAACACGCGACGCCTGACGAGGCGCGTTCGATCGTCGCCGCAGCGATCGACGAGGCCGCCGGCCACATCGCCATGGCGCACGCCAAGGACCGGTATGGTGACGGCCGCTTTGCGACCGCCGGGCAAGGCGTTGTCGATTTTCCGGATTTCGTCGCGCGGCTGAAGGCAGCCGGCTTCGAGGGATCGCTTGTCACCCATGGCCTGTCCGCCGAGGAGGCTCATGGTGTCGCTGCCTTCCTGCGGGGGCTGCTCTGATGGGCGCAGCGCCGGCGATCCTGCTTCGCGACGATGCGGCACTTCGTGTTTTCGACACGCGGCAAGCCGGGCTACCCGTCGTCTTCCAACATGGCCTTGGCGGCGATGCCGCGCAGGTGGCGCTGAACTTTCCCGACAATCCTTCCTATCGCCGGCTGACCGTCGAATGCCGCGCGCAGGGCGGCTCCGGCGCCGGCAGCGGTCGCCCCTTTTCGATCGACATGTTTGCCGACGATGTGCTGGCTGCCGCCGATGCTGCTGGCATCAAGCACTTCGTTGCCGGCGGCATTTCGATGGGCGCGGCCATCGCCTTGCAGCTTGCCGTCCGGTATCCGGACCGCGTCCTGGGTTTGGTGCTTGTGCGCCCGGCCTGGGCTTTCGAAGCAGCGCCGCAAAACATGCGCCCTTACGTGGAAGTGGCAAAATTCATCCGCAATGGTTCGCTTGATGAGGCGCGCGATGCCTTCGCGGCCTCGGCAACGGCAGCCCGGCTTCGCACAGAAGCGCCCGATAATCTCGCCTCGTTGCTTGGCTTCTTCGCACGTGAAAACGCGGCTGTCTTCGCCGAGGTGATGCAGGCGATCGCAGCGGATGGGCCTGGCGTCACGCGGGTGGCGGCCACTGGCCTCGCAATCCCGACGCTCGTCATCGGCAGCGGTGCCGATCTCGTCCATCCACTGGCGACCGCCCGCGGCCTCGCCTACGTCATCCCCAACGCCGCCTTTGCCGAGGTGACACCGAAGGCCGTCGACAAGGATCGCCATTTCGCCGAGGTCCGTGCTGCCATCGGCAGCTTTCTCGACACAAATTTCAACAACCAGGACCCATCATGATCTCGAAACCACACTCAGGCCTGGCCGCTATCGCCGCATTGCCACGCGATCGCATGATCGCTGAATTCTCGCTGTGGTCAGCCGACCTCGCCAATTTCGAGAGCGACCTGAAGCGCATCGAGCCCTATGTCGACCTTCATCATATCGACGTGGCCGATGGGCATTTTGCCCCGTCCTTCCTGTTCTTTCCTGATCTCGTCGCCCGCATCGCCAGGCTGACGGCCAAGCCCATCCATGTCCATCTGATGGTCGATGAAGCAATCGTCGAGGCGCAGACGCGCCAGTTCATCGAGGCCGGCGCCGACATGATCAGCGTCCATGCCGAGAATGGGGAAGCGGGGTTGCGCGCCGTGCGGCTAGCCCGCGAACTCGGCGCCGAAGCCGGCGTCGTGCTCAGACTGGAGACGCCGGTCGAGACGGTGACGCCTTTCGTCTCCGAGGTCGCGTTCGTCACGCTTCTTGGAACGGCAATCGGCGTCAAGGGGCAAGGCCTCTCGGACAAGGCCTGCGACAGGCTGGGCGCTGCCCGTACCATCCTGAGGCAGGCCGGCCGCGAGGCGCAAGTGGTTCTTGCCGCCGACGGCGGCATCCGCCACGAGACCGTACCGTTGCTGCGTGCCGCCGGGGCCGAAACCGTGGTTCTCGGTTCGCTCGCCTTCGGCGACAAGGATCTCGCCAGTCGCATCGGCTGGCTGCACGGACTGAAGGTCGCGACATGACAATACAAGCCGCCCTCGCGATCGATCTTGGCGGGACGGAGCTTCGCGCCGCCCTGGTCGACCGTGACGGCAAGATCATGGCATTCGCGGCGGTGCCGACGCAGGCGCAGGCTGGTCCCGACGTGGTGATCGGCCAGATCGAGGCGCTTGCGGCGACCGTCTATGCCGAGGCCCCGGCGCTCGCCGTCGTCGGCGTTGGCGTCGGTGCGCCGGGGCCGCTCGATCCGCTGGCCGGCATTGCGGTCGGACCGCCGACGCTCGCCGGCTGGCTGGACGTGCCGCTTGCCGATATCCTCGAACGGCGGCTCGGTCTGCCGGTGCGGCTGGAGAACGACGCCAATGCCGCCGCGCTCGGCGAATGGCGCTTCGGCGCCGGTCATGGTGCGCGCTCGCTGGTCTTCGTCACGGTTTCCACCGGCATCGGCGGCGGTGTCGTCGTCGACGGGCGCATCCTGCACGGCCGCCGCGGCCTTGCCGCCGAGATCGGCCATATGACCATCACCAATGAAGGCGAGCGCTGCATATGCGGCGTCGTCGGCTGTTTCGAGGCGATCGCTTCGGGAACAGCGCTGGGCCGCCGCGCCACCGCCGCCACGACCGCCGGCGACTGCTCGACTTTGCGGCGCCTGTCTGCGGACGCGGAGGTGACTGGCCGCCATGTCGTCGAGGCGACGCGGCTGCGGGATGGCCTTGCCTCGGCCTTGCTGGACGAGGAAGCCCGCTGGCTAGGCGTCGGCTTCACCAACCTCTTGCATCTCTATTCGCCCGATGTGCTGGTCGTCGGTGGCGGCATTGCAAATGGCCTCGACCTGATGCTGCCGACCATCGAGGCGACGATCAGGCAGCGGGCCATGCGCGCCTATCGCGACGTGCCGGTCGTTCAGGCCCAACTCGGCCGCCACGCCGGTCTCGTCGGCGCCGCCAGCCTTGTCCTGTTCGATGACGTGGTCACCTTGGCGGCTCGCATGCCTGTCGGCCCGAGCACCTGTCCGGACCGGAGGAGGGACTTCAATGGCTGAGCTCAAGCTGCGCGGCGTGCGCAAGTCCTTTGAGTGGAGGTGATCAAGGGCGTCGACCTTGATGTCGGCGACCGCGAATTCGTCGTCTTCGTCGGGCCGCGGAAAATCGACGTTGCGACCTGAACAACAACGGCCGGAGGCAGCATGCCTCCGGCCGTTGTTGGTATCAGACCGCACGGACTATTACTCGGCGGGAACGACATCCGCCGGCAGGTTGTCATCCGCGGTGCCTGCCAGGGCTCTCGCCAGCTTGGCCTCGTCGAGTTCGCCTTCCCAGCGCGCCACCACCAGCGTGGCGACGGCATTGCCGACGAAGTTGGTCAGCGCCCGGCACTCCGACATGAAACGGTCGACGCCAAGGATCAGCGCCATGCCGGCGACCGGCACCGCCGGAACAACCGAAAGCGTGGCGGCAAGGGTGATGAAGCCTGCCCCGGTGATGCCGGCGGCACCCTTGGACGAGAGCATCGCAACCAGCAGCAGCAGGATCTGGTCGCCCATCGACAGGTGGATGTTGGTTGCCTGAGCGATGAACAGCGCAGCCAGCGTCATGTAGATGTTGGTACCGTCGAGGTTGAACGAATAGCCGGTCGGAATGACTAGACCGACCACCGAGCGCTTGGCGCCGGCCTTCTCCATCTTCTCCATCAGCGAGGGCAGGGCTGCCTCAGACGATGAGGTGCCCAGCACCAGCAACAACTCTTCCTTGATGTAGCGGATCAGCGACAGGATGGAGAACCCGTTGTAGCGGCAGACCGCCCCCAGCACGACGAAGACGAACAGAAACGACGTCACGTAGAAAGTGCCGACCAGCATGGCGAGGTTGATGACCGCGCCGATGCCGTATTTGCCGATGGTGAACGCCATGGCGCCAAAGGCGCCGATAGGGGCTGCCTTCATCAGCACGCTGACCAGCTTGAAGATCGGCGTCGTCAGCGCCTGCAGGAAATTGAGGACGGGCGTGCCCTTGTCGCCGACCAGCGCCAGCGCAATGCCGAACAGCACCGAGAAGAACAGCACCTGCAGGATGTCGCCGTCGGCAAAGGCACCGACGATCGTCGTCGGGATGATGTTCATCAGGAAGCCGGTGACCGACTGGTCGTGCGCCTTCGCGGCATAGGTGTTGACGGTCGAGGCATCGAGCGTCGCCGGGTCGATGTTGAAGCCAGCGCCCGGCTGCACGACATTGGCCACAACAAGGCCGATGATCAGCGCCAGTGTCGAGAAGGTCAGGAAGTAGAGCATCGCCTTGCCGGCGACACGCCCGACCTTCTGCAGGTCGCTCATGCCGGCAATTCCCGTCGTCACGGTCAGGAAGATGACCGGGGCGATGATCATCTTGACCAGCTTGATGAAGGCGTCGCCGAGCGGCTTCATGCTCTCGCCGATCGACGGATAGAAGTGGCCGAGCAGGATGCCGACGGTGATCGCGACGAGCACCTGCACGTAGAGTTGGGCATAGAAAGGCTTGCGCCGCGCGGAAGCCGCGCCTGAATGATCTGCGATGTGCATCGAACTCTCCCTGCCGGATGGGGCGGAATGCACCGCCCTGCGTGACTTCTCCCATCGCGGCGCTCCGGTCGCACGCCGCTGCAAGGACTTTTGCAAGCGTCGTGCCAGATCGGGAAAAGGCCGGAATCCCGGTATTTCGGCCCTTGTTCGAGGTTAAGCGGGCGATGCCTGTGCGGATTTCCGCACAGGCATTGTTTGCCTGGGCGGATTTTCGCATTACACTGGCCGCAAAGCCGGGAAGGCTTGAGGAAGAGGAGCGGGCAGACGTCGCAAGCAGGCACCGATAGCGAATCCCCTGGATTTGCCGGACGTCAATTGCTGCGCGAGGTGGCGGCCCGGCTGCGCGATGGCCGCTGGCTTGTCGTGGTCGTCGCCCTTGCCTTCCTGGTTGGCGCGATCGCAATTGCCGGGCGCATTGCCTCCGGCCAAGCGGCAGACAATCTACGCGACACAGCACTTGCGGCCCTGCCGCTGGCGGCGGGGACGCTGACCGGCGAAATCGAAAAGCAGCGCCTGGTTCCCTTGGTGCTGGCACGTGACGACGCTGTACGCGGCGCTCTGCGCCGAGCCGGAAAAATGCAAGAAAAGGCCCTAGACGACAAGCTCAAGGCGATTGCCGGCGATGCCTCGGCGTCCGCCATTTATGTCATCGACACGGCAGGCATCGCCATATCAGCCAGCAATGCCGGCGAGCCGACCAGCTTTGTCGGCATTGACTACAATTTTCGGCACTATTTTCAGGAGGCCATGGCGCAGGGTGCCGCCAGCCAATATGGCCTCGGCACGATCAGCGGCAAGCCAGGCCTTTACCTGGCCAGCCGGGTCGACGATGGCGCCAAGCCGCTTGGCGTGGCGGTGTTGAAGGTCGAGCTAGACAGCGTCGAAGCCAATTGGCGCTCCAGCGGTTTTCTCGTCTTCGTCACCGATGAACGTGGCGTGGTGCTGGCTACCAGTCAGCCCGACTGGCGGTTTCGTGCCCTCGCACCACTCTCCGCGCAGGACACCGCCGCTGCCCACGAGCAGCTCCAGCTGGCCGATGCCGGCTTCAAACCCCTGCCGATCCGACGCGGCGCTGGTGACGGCCTGGCGACGATCGAAAGTGCCGGCAAGCAGCGCCAGTTCGTCGAGGTGGTGCAGGACCTGCCGGGTGCTGTCCCCGGTTGGCGTCTCTGGCTGCTGACGCCCGCCGATGCTGCTCTCTCCGCCGCCGCCAACACGGCGCGCCTCACCACACTGCTCGGCTTGCTGCTGATGGGCTTGCTAACCTTTGTGCTTACCCGGCGCCGGCGCGCCCACCGGCTGAGGCAGGAAGCGCTGGCGCGGATGAATGTCGAACTGGAGAGCCGGGTCAGCATGCGGACGGCCGAGCTGACGCGCTCCAACGCCGCACTTGCCGGCGAAATCGCCGAGCGCGAGAACGCCGAAGCCAAGGTCCGCCGGCTGCGTGACGACCTCGCCCAGGCCAACCGGCTTTCCATCCTCGGCCAGATCGCGGCCGGCGTGGCGCATGAGATCAACCAGCCGGTCGCCGCCATCCGCACCTATGCCGAGAATGCCGGCCGCTTTCTAGACAGCGGCAAGACCGTGCCGGCCAGCGGCAATCTGACGTCGATCGTCTCGATGACCGAACGTATCGGCGCGATCACCAGTACCTTACGCACCTTCGCCCGCCGGCCAGGCGTCGCCGCCTCGCCGCTGCCGGTGCGCGAGGCGATCGACGGCGCGCTGTCGCTGCTGTCCGGCCGCATCCGCGATTCCGGCGTGACCATCGTCAAGCCGCGTGGCAACGCGTCGCCGGTCGTCATGGCGAGCCGCATCCGGCTGGAGCAGATCCTGGTCAATCTGTTGCAGAATGCGCTCGACGCCATGAAGGACCAGCCTGATCCCCGCATCGAGATTGAACTCGCCGAGCGCGACGATCGGGTGCTGATTTCGGTGCGCGATAACGGCCCTGGCCTTGGGTCGGAGGCCGCCGGAAATCTGTTCATGCCGTTCCAGACCACCAAGGAGAAGGGGCTTGGCCTCGGACTGGTGATTTCGCAGGAGATCGCCCAGGAACTCGGCGGCACGCTGCGGCTCGATCCCGGCAGCGCCAGCGCCCCCGGCAGCGCCAGCGGCGCATCCTTCACCATCGACCTGAGGCGGATAGAATGACGGACCGATCAGGACTGGTGGCGCTCGTCGACGACGATGCGGACCTGCTTCACGCCACCACGCAATTGCTCGAGCTTGCCGGCTTCACCGTGGTGGCGCTCGACGCCGCCGGGGCCGCGCTTGATGTCGTCGACGGGAATTTTGAGGGCGTGGTCGTCAGCGACATCCGCATGCCGGGCATGAACGGTCTGCAACTGTTCGACCGCATCAAGGCGATCGATCCGGACATACCTGTGATCCTGGTCACCGGCCATGGCGATGTCGATCTTGCGGTGGCCGCGCTCAAGGACGGCGTTTACGATTTCATCCCGAAGCCCTATGCCGGCGATCGCCTTGTCGAGGCGCTGAAACGAGCATCGGAGAAGCGGCGGCTGGTGATGGAGAACCGCCGCTTGCGCGAGGCAGCGGCGCAGGCTGCCGACGGCCTGCCGCTGATCGGCGAAGCGCCATCCATCCGGCGCCTGCGCGAAACCTTGCGCCAGATCGCCGACATGGATGTCGACGTGCTGGTCGAAGGGGAAACCGGAACCGGCAAGGAAGTGGTGGCGGATCTTCTGCACAGATGGGGGCGGCGCCGGGCAAAACCCTTCGTGGCGCTGAATTGCGGCGCGCTGCCTGAGACTGTCATTGAAAGCGAACTGTTCGGCCATGAGGCGGGCGCGTTCACCGGCGCGCAGCGGCGGCGCATCGGCCGCATCGAGCATTCCAGCGGCGGCACGCTGTTTCTCGATGAGATCGAATCCATGCCGCCAGCCCTCCAGGTCAAGCTGCTGCGGGTGCTTGAAACGCGCAGCGTGACACCGCTTGGCTCGAACGAGACCCGCCGCGTCGACCTCAGGGTCGTCGCGGCGACCAAGGTCGATCTCGGCAGGCCGGACCAGCGCGGCGACTTTCGCGAGGACCTGTATTTTCGCCTCAACGTGGTGACGCTGCGCATACCGCCACTGCGCGAGCGCCGCGGCGACATCCCGATGCTGTTCGGGCATTTCCTCGGCAAGGCCTCGGAGCGGTTCGGCCGGCCCGTCGCCAAGGTGAACGCCGCCGTTAGCGATCATCTCCAGTCGCATGCCTGGCCGGGCAATGTGCGCGAGCTCGCCCATTTTGCCGATCGCGTCGCGCTCGGCCTCGGCCCGGACGATGAGACGAAGGTGGTTCCCAATCGTGTACCGGAACCAGAGGCGACGCTGCCCGAACGGGTCGGCCTCTACGAGGCAGAACTCATCCGCGATGCGCTGCGCTACCATGGCGGCGATGTGCGCAGCGCCATCGATGCGCTCGGCGTGCCGCGCAAGACCTTCTACGACAAGCTCAAGCGCTACGGCATCGCCGCGTCCGAATTTCGCAATGGCGGCGATCAGGACGCGCACCCTGTTCGGGGATCGATATGAAGACGACACTTGAAACGACGGCAAATCCCCTGCCGGAAGAACTCACCTTTCTCGGCGAGCGTCTGACGGCGTTCAACGATGGCGATGTCGGTGCTTCCGAAAGGAAGGCCCTGGCCGTGTTCGTGCGCGACGAGGCCGGTGCGGTCGTTGCCGGCATTTCGGGCTACACCGCCTGGGGCTGGCTCTATGTGCAATGGCTGTGGGTCGATGAGAGGCTGCGCGGCCAGCACGTGGCCGGCACTATGTTGGACGCGGCCGAACAGGAAGCTGTTGCGCGCGGCTGCAACAATGCCTGGATCGATACCTTCAATCCAAACGCCGCCAAGGTCTATCAGCGCCAGGGTTATCAGCCCTTCGGCACGCTGGCCGATTTCCCGGTCGGCCGCAGCCGTATCTTCCTGCAGAAGAAACTGGTTGGCTGACTATCCGGCCAGCCGTCCGCCGCGCATCGGTTTCGGTGCGCCTGTCGTGCTCGGGAAACTGATCGGCAAGCCGCGTAGCACGCGAACCGCGAGGAACGCAAAGCACTCCGCCTCGACCGCGTCCCCGCTCCAGCCCAGGGTCTCGGCCTGCACCACCTCGACGCCGGCGCGGCTGGCGAGCATTGCCATCATCGTCGGGTTGTGGCGCCCGCCGCCGCTGACCACCAGCTTTCTAGGCCGCCGTGGCAAAAGGTCGAGCGCCTTGCCGACGGCAGCAGCAGTGAAGGCGGTGAGCAGGGCAGCACCGTCTTCGGCGTTCAAACCGTCCGCCATCGCGGCACCGAAGTCGAATCGGTCCAGCGATTTGGGATAGGCTTTGGTCAGATAGGGGTGCTGCAACAGCTTGGCGAGCCTTGCCTCATCGACCGTTCCCGCTCGGCCAAGTGCGCCATCGCGGTCCATTTCGCCGAGCCCTTTCGATTTGATGAAATCATTGAGCGGCGCATTGGCGGGGCCGGTATCGAAAGCAACGACATTGTCGGCGCCGTCCCACCAGGTGATGTTGGCGACGCCGCCCAGATTGAGCACCGCCACCTCGCCATTGGCGCCGGCGCTGCGCATCAGCGCCGTGTGATAGACAGCGGCCAAAGGCGCGCCTTGCCCACCGGCGCGCATGTCGGCCGAACGGAAATCGTAGGCGACCTTGGTGCCCAACAGGGCGTGCATCAGTTCGCCATCGCCGAGCTGCCGGGTCTGGCCAAGCCGTCCGGCCTGCGGCGCACGATGCAGCACCGTCTGGCCGTGAAAGCCGACGACGCCGATGTCGGCCATCGTCATGCCATAGCTTTCGACCAACTCCTTGACCGCCGCCGACTGGGCTCGCGTCAGCGCCTCCTCCGCCTTGCGAAAGATCGCCGGCTCCGGCCCGGTGAAGTTCCAGGCCCGTGCCTCCTTCAGCGTCTCTTCCAGCAGGGAGCGGATCGACGAGGGATAAGGCATCAGCCGATAGGTGCCGAAATCCTCGATCCGTTCGCCATCGGTCTTGATCAGCGCGACGTCGATGTTGCCGTCCAGCACGGTGCCGGTCATCAGGCCGACGGCCCAGATTGGTTCCATTATTGAGCTCCATTGACGAGATCGCCGACCGCCTGCCGAAGCGAACCGATTCCACTGTCGAAATGACGTGTCGGATGGATCCGGTTGGTGAGCAAGGTCCAGGCCTTGCCTCCGTAGAAGTCGATCCACAGTCCCGTGCCGGTGAAGCCGGTGTGGCCGATAGTGCCCGGACCGCATCGGGCCCCGCCGGACCAGCCTTCATACGGGCGCTCCCAGCCATGGGTGCGCGTGGCGGACAAGGCTGTGCGCATCAGTGCGATCGAACGTTCGGAGGCGCCGCTCAGCAGCCCTTGCGCGAAATCGAGCACCGAGGCCGCCGTTCCAAATAGGCCGGCATGCCCCGCGCCTTGCAGCGCCGAGCAATTGTCGTCGTGGACCTCGCCGGACAGCACGCGATGGCGCCAGCTGCAGTCCTCGGTCGCGGCGGCAGCATCCGGTTCGGCGGACCAGGCGAATCCGGGGCCGGGATCCATGTTCCGGATCGTCTTCCCCGACAGCCGCTCCAGCACAAAGCCGAGCAGGATGAAGTTGATGTCGGAATAGACCGGGTCGCGGGCCCGCCATTCGCGCTGCAGGATGAAGGCGCGCAGCAGTTCGGGGTCGCGCCCATACGTGTAGATCGGCTCGACCGCCGGAAAGGGCGTCTGGTGGCCGAGGCACTGCCGAAACGTCACCTTCCGCTCCCAGGCTTCGGCATCATACTGGCGCAGGTCCGGCAGCACCGAGACCAGCGGCGCATCGAGATCGATGACCCCATCTTCCGCCAGTGCCAGGATGCGCGGCGTTGTGAAGATGACCTTAGTTAGCGATGCCAGGTCGAACCAGGTGTTGTCCCGCATGGGGCGGGGTTTCGGCACGAGCTGCGCGGAGCCGATCGATCGGATGATGCGGCCGCCGTTTTTATCGGCGATGCCGAGCACGCCGCCGGGTATGCGCTTGGTGGAAACTGCCGTTGCTAGCGGTTGGAATGCGCGATTGAAGAGTTGGGAGAGGTGGTTCAATGTTGGCCTCCGTCCGAGAGGCCGTGATCCGTCACACCCCCCTCTGTCCTGCCGGACATCTCCCCCGCAAGGGGGGAGATTGGCAGCGTTGATGTCCCGCCAACCTTCCAATTTTGGAGATTGGCGAAAGCCGAGGCGACATCAGATCTCCCCCCTTGCGGGGGAGATGCCCGGCAGGGCAGAGGGGGGTGCTGTCCCGCCGAGTTTAGAAGTGTCTGCGCGCCACCCATCACACCTCCACCCTCGCCATATGATCCCCGCCAAACTGCTCCCACCGCGCCGGAGCCGGCTCAAACCCCTGCGGGCGGACCAGCGAAGGAACCTGGCGCGTATCGATCTCGAAATGCTCGTGCCGTCGGTCGATGGTCGGAACGGCGGCGATGAGCTTCTTCGTATAAGAATGCTTCGGTTGCGACAGCACCGAGGTCGCATCACCGATCTCGACGATCTGGCCGGCATAAATGACGGCGATCCTGTGCGCGATCCGCTCGACGACCGCCATGTCGTGCGAGATGAACAGATAGGCTAGCCCGAACTCGCGCTGCAAATCGACCAGCAGCTCCAGCACTTTGGCCTGCACCGAGACATCGAGCGCCGACACCGCTTCATCCAGAACGACGACGGAAGGGTTGAGCATCAGCGCGCGGGCGATGCACAGCCTTTGCCGCTGGCCGCCGGAGAATTCATGGGGGTAGCGCTCCAGGCTGTTCTTGGGCAAGCCTACGCGTTCGAGCAGGCTCGTCATTCTCGTGCGGATCTTGGCGTCCACCCGACCGCCGGTTGCGATCACCGGTTCGGCCAGGATGCTCTCGATGCTGAGCCTCGGATTGAGCGACGCGTAGGGGTTCTGGAACACCATCTGCACGGGCAGGGCGCTTTGCTGAGCAGAAGCTTTTCTCGCGCCGACCGAGAAGCTGCCGCGCGTCGACCGCACCAGCCCCAGGACGGCACGCGCGGTGGTCGATTTGCCCGAACCGCTCTCGCCGACGATGGCCAAAGTTTCGCCTGGCATCAGGTCGAAATCGACGCCGTCGACGGCATGCACGGCGCCAGTGGCGCGGCTGAAGAAACTGCTCTTGAGAGGAAACCGCACCACGAGGCCGTCGACCTTCAAGGCCGGCTCGTGGCTCGCGCCCTTGTCGCGCCGTCCGTCCGAACGCGTGGTGCTGCCATTGGTGAAATGCGGCACGTCCTGCAGCAGATGCTGCGTATAGGGATGCTGCGCATTGTCGAGGATCTGGTTCAACTCGCCTTGCTCGACGTGATGGCCGTTCTGCATCACCATCACCTTGTCGGCGATGCCGGCGACCAGGCCAATGTCGTGCGTGATGAAGATCATCGACATGCCGGTTTCCCGCTTCAGTTCGGCAAGCAGCGCCATGATCTGCGCCTGCACCGTCACGTCGAGTGCCGTCGTCGGCTCGTCGGCGATCAGCAGGCGCGGATTGCAGGCCAGGGCAATGGCGATCATCACCCGCTGCAACATGCCGCCCGACAGCTGGTTGGGCGTGTATTTCAGCCGCCGCGCGGCGTCGGGAATGCGCACGCGGTCGAGCGCATCCTTGGCCGCTGCCGTGGCTTGCCTGCCGGTCAGGCCGCGGTGCAGGCGAAAGGATTCCTCGATCTGCCAGCCGATAGTCAGCACCGGGTTGAGCGAGGTCATCGGCTCCTGGAAGATCATGCCGATCTCGGCGCCGCGAATGCCGGTCAGTTGCGGTTCGGTCGCGGTCATCAGGTCGAAAAGGCTGCCGTCGGCGCGTTTCAGCGTCATGGCGCCGCCGGTGATGCGGCCGCCGCCGAAATCGATGAGGCGGTTGATCGAGAGCGCGGTGACGGACTTGCCCGAGCCGCTTTCGCCGACTATGGCCAGCGTCTCGCCATCAGCCAGATCGAAGCTTATGCCGCGCACCACCTCGTTGGCTTGCGGATCGCGGCCGAAGCCAACGCGCAGGTCGCGAACGGACAGCAGCGGCATCATGCCGGCGCTCTCCGCATCTTCGGGTCGAGGATATCGCGCAGGGCATCGCCAAGCAGGTTGAAGCCGAGGATGCTGATCATGATCGTCAGGCCCGGAAAGATCATCAGCCAGGGGGCGGTCTCCATCAGATTGCGGCTGTCGCTCAGCATCAGACCGAGCGAGGCCGCCGGCGGCTGTGTGCCGAGGCCAAGAAAGCTCAAACCGGCTTCGGTCAAAAGCGACCATGCCAGCGCCAGCGTCACCTGCACGGTCAAGGGCGCCACCAGATTGAGCAGCAGATGGCGCGTCACGATGTAGCTCGAACTGCTGCCGAAGGTGCGTGCGGCATCGACGAATTCACGCGCCTTGAGCGACAGCGCAGGGCCACGCACGACGCGGGTGAATATCGGCGTGTAGACGATGCCGATGGCAACGACGCTGGTCCAAGTGCCGGGTCCGGCGACGGTGACGATGAGCAGCGCCAAAAGGATGGCCGGGAAGGCCAGCAGCACATCCATGATCCGCATGACAGCACCGTCCCAGCGGCGTCCGAGCCAGGCGGCGGCCAGCCCGAGCACGGTGCCGGCCAGAGTGGCGAAGGCCACCGAGAAGAAGGCAACCGTGAAGGACTGGCCGATGCCTGCCATCAGCCGGCTGGCCACATCGCGACCGAACAGGTCGGTACCCATCCAGTAGACGCCGTTGGGGGCATGCAGCCGGTCGACGCGGTACTGCGTGATGGGATTGTGCGGCGTCAGCCCCAGCATGGCAAGCATGGCGACCGTGATATAGACGCCGACGATGACGCCGCCGATGCGGCCGCTGCTATGGCCGAAGATGGCGCGCAGGATGCGCATCAGGACTCCCCCAGCCGGATGCGCGGATCGAGCGCGACATAGGCGAGATCGACCAGGAGATTGACGATCATGAAGTTCAAGGCGATGAACAGAACGCTGCCCTGCACCAGCGCGTAGTCGCGCTGCTGGATCGCGTCCAGCACCATGCGACCGAGGCCGGGCAGCGCGTAGATCTGCTCAACGATTACGGCGCCGCCCAGGAGGTAGCCGAACTCGATGCCGCTCAGCGTCACGACCGGGATGAGCGCGTTGGGCAGAGCGTGCCGCCAGATGACGCTGCGCGCCGAGGCGCCCTTGCTGCGCGCGGTCCGCACATAGTCGTCGCTCAACACATCGAGCATGGCCGAGCGCGATATGCGGGTGACCGACGCCGCGAAGGCGAAGCCGAGCGTGATGGCGGGCAGGATCAATTGGCTGAGATTGCGCAAGGGATCCTGCCAGAGCGGCGCGAATTCGCCCATCGCCGGCAGCACGCCGAAGCCGGCCGACAGCGTGTAGATGATCAGCAGGCCAAGCACGAAGCTCGGCGTCGACTGGCCGATCATGGCGACGATGCGCACTCCCAAATCGGACAGCTTCTCGTTGTGGGTGGCGGCATAGATCCCGGCCGGCATGCCGGCAGCGAGCGCGATGACCATCGATAGAACGGCCAGTTCAAGCGTCAGTGGAAAGCGCTCGAGGATGACGTCGAGCACCGGCCTGCCATAGGTGACCGAGATGCCGAGATTTCCATGCAGGATGCCGCCTATCCAGCGCCAGTACTGGACGAACCAGGGCTGGTCGGTGCCGAAATAGGCGGCGAGCGCGTCGCGCTGTGCCGGCGTCAGCAGCCCGGCTTCGGTGCCCAGCATCGCCGTGATCGAATCGCCCGGCACCATCCGGATCGCCACGAAGACCAGGACGGATACGCCAAGCAGGACGAGAGGAAACGTCGCCAGTCGTCGCATCAGATAATTCACGCGAAGAAGTCCTCTCGTCTAGAGCATGATGCCGAAAAGTGTGAAGCGGTTTTCTCGGACAAACGGATATCGTTTGTCCAGACATCATGCTCTATCTCTACAGCCTGCGGTGGCTACTGCTGGATGGTAACCTTGCTCAGGCTGAACAGCGTACCCGTCGGCGTCGGCACGAACTCGGCGATGTTCTTCTGCTGGGCCGTATAGCTGTAGGACGTGTAGAGCCAGATCCACGGCGACATTTCGGTGAGATGCTTCTCGAACGCGGCGAAGATCGCCTTGCGTTTTGCCGGATCGGTTTCGGCGCGGCCCTGCTGCATCTGGCTGTCGAGCGTGTCGTCGATGTAGTTCGCCACCTTCTGCAGATTGCCCGCCTTGGTCCAGTAGCGGTTGTACATGGTGTAGGGATCGGCGCGGCCGCCGTTCAAGGCGATCGCCATGTCGAAGTCGCCCTTCAGCCAGGCATCGACATAGACGTTGAGCTCCATCATCTTGATGTCGAGCTTGACGCCGATTTCGGCGAGCTGCGACTGGATGACCTGGGCCTCCGCCGCTGCCGTCGGCGGTTCGCCGGTGGCGCCGATTACGGTCGCCGAAAAGCCGTCGGCATAGCCGGCCTCTTGCATCAGCTTCTTGGCCTTTTCGACGTCGCGCTTGTAGCAGAACAACTGACTCGGGTCGGTCGCGAGCGCCGGAATGGTAAGCGGCCCGGTGACCTTGCCTTCGCCCAGCGAAGCGGTGTCCAGCACTTCCTGGCGGTCGATGGCGCAGGAGATGGCCTGGCGCACCTTGAGCTCGGTCATCGGCTTGCGCGACGGATTGAGCTGCAGCACGTGATAGGCGAGCACCGGCACGCGGTTCAACTGCAGGCTGGATTCCTTCGGCACCAGCGTGGCGACGAGCGGGTCGTTGAGCAGCGCGAAATCGATCTGCTTGGTGCGCATGGCGGCCAGGATCGCCGCTTCATCGGGAAGCACGCTGATTTCGATGCCATCGACACCGGTTGCGCCCCCGGCCCAATCCTTGTTGGCGCTCAAGACTTCCTTTGCGTTAGGGTCCCATTTGTCGAGCTTGAAGGGTCCCGAGCCTAAAGCCTTGGTGCCGATCGAGCCGGCCTTGATTTCGCCGGCCGGGACGATGGCCGCGTTGACGTCGCTCATTGCCGTCAGGATCGGCACATCGGGCTGCGAAAGATGGAACACGACGGTGGCAGCATCCGGCGTATCGATGCTGGCGATCGACAGGAAGTTGGCACGAGCCGCAGCCCCCGTCTTCTCGTCGAGGATGCGTTCGAACGATGCCTTGACGTCGGCCGAGGTCACGGCAGCGCCGTCCTGGAATTTCGCCTTGGGGTCGAGCTTGAAGGTCAGCTCCTTGCCGTCCTTGGAGAACTCCCAGGAGGTGGCGATGGCGGGGATGATCTGCAGGCTGGCGTCGACCCGCACCAGCGGCTCATAGATCAGCTCCAGCAGCCGCAGCGACGAAAACGCCGTCTGCTTGTGCGGATCAAGTCCCGTGGCGTCCTGTGACCAGGCCATGTGCAGCGTTGCTGCGTGGCTCGAAACCGTCGCAATGCCGAGCATCGCGGCCAGCGTGATACCTGAAAGCAGTGTTCTTGTGAGATGCCTTGCCATTTTCGTCTCCCTTTGTGATTTGACTCGATGCCTTGCAGTTCTGCCGACCGCTTCCAAGACACACATGCTTTGGACCATCGGCCCAGTCTATGCGGCTCACGCCGTCATGTCGCTGATTGCCTTTCGCAGGAACCCGCAGGCCTTGCCGAGAGCCGCGCGCGCCTCCTCGACACCCATGCCGGTGATCGTCACCAGAATCGCCAGCTTGACATCGTTGCCGGTCTGGCCGAGCGCCTGTTTTGCCTGTCGCGCCGTACAGCCGGTCGTCTGCATGACGATCCTGATCGCCCTGGCGACAAGTTTCTTGTTCGACGGGTTAAGGTCGACCATCAGGTTCTGGTAACTCTTGCCGATGCGGATCATCGAGGCAGTGGTCAGCATGTTGAGCACCAGCTTCTGCGCGGTTCCGGACTTCAGCCGGGTCGAGCCGGTGAGCACTTCCGGGCCGACAACCGGCGAGATGGCAATGTCGGCGATGCCGGCGGTGGTGGAGGCCGGATTGCAGGACAGGGCGACCGTCGTTGCGCCCACCTGCCGGGCATAGTTCAATCCGCCGATGACATAGGGTGTGCGGCCGCTGACCGCGATGCCGACCACCACGTCGTCTGCTGTGAGCGTGATCTCCCGCAATGCCTTGGCGCCCATTTTCGGATCGTCCTCGGCGCCTTCCATCGACCGCACCAGGGCGTCGGCACCGCCGGCGATCAGGCCGACCACCATGCCTTCGGGCACGCCGAAGGTGGGCGGACACTCCGATGCATCGAGAACGCCAAGCCGGCCGCTCGTGCCGGCGCCCATATACACAAGCCGCGCGCCGTTCTGGAAGGCAAGCACGATACGGTCCACCGCGGCAGCGATTTCAGGCAGGACCTTTTCGACAGCCGCTGCAACAGCCTTGTCCTCGTCATTGATCTTGCGCAGGACGTCTATGGTCGGGAGCAGGTCGATGTCCATCGTCCTCGGGTTCCGGCCCTCGGAGACGAGCCGGTCCAGCTCAGACATCAACCCTTGCTCGGTCATCCCAGTGCTTTCAAGAGCCACGCGGCACAGCCGGATGAGCATGGCTCGCCGATCGGGAGCAGCATACACGGGCCAAGAGCCCGTCCTCGCACCCTGATTTCTCTGTTAACTTTTTAGAATTGGATATTCGTATCGTCAACAGAGATATGGAATATTCTATTCCTTTGTAGCAAGACGCTGCCGTCGGTGAAGGGACTTCCTGGCAAGGATGATCGCGCCGGACACGGCATCGCCGTCAGCAGGCTTCAGGCGGCGCCGGACATCGGGGGAGAGCCACGGTTCGAGCGCGCTGGCGAGGCCGCCGAGCAAGGCCACGCGCGGCGCGCCTTTTTCGAACAGCACCCGCACCAGCGTATCGATCTGCTCGGCCGCACTTTGCACGATGCGCCGTGCGACCGGATCGCCCTGATCGGCGTGGCGCATCACCATCGGCGCCAGGGCGGCATAGTCCGTAGGGCTGGCGCGGTCCATCCAGGCGACCGCTTCCATCGGATCGTCTTCGAAACGCTGCATCACTTCTGCCAGAAGTGCTGTCCGCTCATGGCGGCCGTCATGGGCGCGCAACGCCAGCTGCACGGCTTTCAGGCCGAGATCGGCGCCGCTGCCCTCGTCGGAGATCGGAAAGCCGTAGCCGCCGACACGCAGGTCGCGTCCGTCGACAAAGCCGAGGCCGATCGAACCGGTGCCGGCGATGACGATGGCGCCGTCCTGGCCCGAATGCGCGCCCAGGCAGGCGCCGACTCCGTCGCTGACGAAATCGATGCTGGCGAAGGGATGCGCGATCGCCCTGAGTGCTTCCAGCGCGCCTTTGCGGCCGATGCCGGCAAGGGCGATACCGGCGTGGGTCCGGGCGATCTCCGCAGCCCCGAAGCCCGCTTCTTCGACCGCCGTGCCAAACGCTTTCGCGACCGACGCCCAGGCGGCGTCGATGCCGAGCCGCGTCGTCGCCGGGCCCGACAGTCCTTGTCCCAGCACAGTTCCATCCGAGTCCTCGATGCGGGCGCGACAGCCGGTGCCGCCTCCGTCGACGCCGAGAAAGTAGCGCCCCGGGCTCATGCGCTCAGCCGCTCGATGTCGGCGCCGCACAGGCGCAGCTTGTGGTCCAGTTGCTCATAGCCGCGGTCGAGGTGGTAGACCCGGTTGATGATGGTTTCGCCCTCGGCGACCAGAGCCGCCAGCACCAGCGACACCGAAGCGCGCAGATCGGTGGCCATCACCTGCGCGCCGTACAGTGTCGCCCCGCCGCGCACCAGCGCCGTCGTGCCCTGCAGTTTGATGTTGGCGCCGAGCCGCATCAATTCGGGAACATGCATGAAGCGATTCTCGAAGATGGTTTCACGCAGCAGCGATGCGCCGTCAGTGCAGCACATCAGCGCCATGAACTGCGCCTGGAGGTCGGTCGGAAACCCCGGATAGGGTTCCGTGGTGAGATCGACAGCCTTGAGCGGCCTATCGCGCGAGACGATAAGCCCGCGGTCGCCGGGCCAGACGCTGACGCCGGTGGCCTCCAGCAATTGCACCACCGAGGCCATGTGCTCGAGCCGGGCGTGGGTCAGCTCCAGCTGGCCGCCGGTGATCGCAGCGGCAATCGCATAGGTGCCGGCCTCGATCCGGTCCGGGATGATGTCGTGCCTGGCCGCATGCCAACTCGTGCCGCCGGCAATCAGGATGCGGTGCGTGCCGGCACCCTCGATACGCGCGCCCATGGCGTTGAGGCAAGCGGCGAGATCAGCCACTTCAGGTTCGCGAGCCGCGTTGAGGATTTCGGTTTCGCCCTTGGCCGTGGTCGCCGCCATCATGGCGGTTTCCGTCGCGCCGACCGACGGTGAGCTCAAGACGATGCGCGTGCCGGTCAGCCCGTTCGGCGCCGATGCGACGATCGAACCGTTCTCGATGGCAATCCTGGCGCCCAGCGCGGCAAGTGCTGAGACATGCATGTCGACCGGCCGCGCACCGATCGCGCAGCCGCCCGGCAGCGAAACCCGGGCATGACCGAAACGGGCCAGCAGCGGCGCCAGCACCAGCACTGTCGCCCGCATTTTTCGCACCGTGTCGTAGGACGTTTCCTTTGATACGGCGGCACTGGTGTCGATCGTCGCGGCATGCGCCGACCGCGTCACTTGGGCGCCATGAAGCCGCACCACGCCGAGCATGTTTTCGACATCGGTCACATCAGGCAGATTGGTCAGTTCGAGCGGGTAGGGGTTGAGCAGCGCGGCCGCTATCTGCGGCAAAGCCGCGTTCTTGGCGCCGGATATGGTGACCGCGCCTTCCAGTCTTTGTCCGCCGACGATCCGCAATCTGTCCATGGTTTAAAACCTTTGTGCGAAAGCCGGCCACGCAGGGGCGGCTCGCTCTGGAGATGTTGCTCCGAATTCCGGATCTTGGCCCGTTCCGGTCGAGAATTAATTCTACGTTCTTGGCTGTCAATCAGAATTGGAATATTTTATTCCTTTTGCCGTCACCTGAAAGTGCGAGGGAATCCGTGTCAGTTCTGAACAGGATCAATGCGAAGCTCGACGGCATGGCGCCTGGCGATCGTGAGATCGGCCAGTACATCGTCGACAACCCCGACCAGATGCTGCGCCTGTCGACGGCGGCTCTTGCCGCCGAGATCGGACGCAGCCAGTCGAGCGTCGTCAAGTTCAGCCAGAAGCTCGGCTATGCCAGCTATCAGGAGCTCAAGCTCGCCGTCAGCGAGGCCAAGGCGCAGGAATGGCAGGTGCCGGCGGGCATGATCCACGGGTCGATCGAGGTCGGCGACAACTACCAGGTCATTTTGAAGAAGCTGATCGGCAGCAAGCTCCTGTCGATGCAGCGGACGGTCGCCGCCAACACCGAGCGCATCATCTCCAGGACGCTGGAATTGCTGGATGGCGCGCGCCGCATCCATCTGGCCGGCGTCGGTGCTTCCTCGCTGGTGGCGCGCGATTTCTCCTACAAGCTGATGAAGCTTGGCCGCAATGTCCTGCATGACAGCGACAGCCACATCCAGATGGCCAATGTCTCGACGCTCGGGCCCGGCGACGTGCTGTTCGCACTCTCCTATTCCGGCGCCAGCATCGAAACCTTGCGCATCGCCGAGCTTGCGTACAAGCGCGGCACGACCGTGATCGCGGTCACCGGCCTGCACGACAATCCGCTCAGCCGCGTCGCAGACATCTGCCTCTACACCATCGCCGACGAGGAGCGGGCGCGCTCGTCCTCGATCACCGCGCGCGACGCGCAGCTGGCGCTGACGGACTTGCTGTTCATCCTGCTGGTGCAGAAACAGCCGGACGCCAACGAGTATGTCCACAACAGCGAAGCGGCGGTTTCGGTGCTGAAAGCGGAACGGCCTTCGTAGCACTTCAGGCGATATTGGATTGCACCGCCACGACCCTTTGCGGCAATTCAAATGCGATCTTCTTTCTTGAAGCTTATTTCGGCTGGCCCCAGCTATATGATGGGAAAGTTTGGTCGGCAGGGATCGACATGAAGGTACTTGGACGCGAAATCTATTGGCCTCCGCTACGACCAGGAGACGCTACTGGCATCCTATTGACGTTGGCGTTGTTGGCAGTCGTAGTTATTGCGTTGTCGATTTTTCCGATGCAAACGCGAGAGATACAGACGCAAGGGAATTTTGGCTTCGGACCGGAATGGGACTGTGCGTGGCCCGGTAGGGGCGGACCAGTGTGCGTCAAATCTTCCAAGACGCAACCGGCGCCGAGAACCCCGGTGCCTTCCACCCACAACCAAAATTCAAACTGAGACACTACCCAGCAATTCCATCTCTTGCCTGTCACCCGCGAAGGCGCGACCCTGCCCAATAGGCGAAACGCTTCCGCCGAAATCCGCAAGGAGAGAAAAATCATGACATCCGATGTGGCCGTCATCGCAGGCGCCGGCGCTGGTCTGAGCGCCTCGCTTGCGCGCCTTCTCACCCGCGAGGGCTTTCGCGTGGTTCTGGCCGCCCGCAACGTGGAGAAGCTGAGCGCTCTGGTCGACGAGACCGGTGCGCTGGCCGTCGAGACGGATGTCGCCGACGCCGCATCCGTGGCCAAGCTGTTCGACGCCGCCGACAAGGCCGGCCCGCTGGCGCTTGCGGTGTTCAACGCCAGCGCGCGCACGCGCGGCCCGATCGCCGATCTCGATACCGAAGCGGTCAAACAGGCATTGCTGGTCGGCGCCTATGGCGGCTTCCTGGTCGGCCAGCAGGCGGCGCGTCGGCTGCTTGTCCGGGGTTCCGGATCGATCCTGTTCACCGGCGCCACCGCCAGTGTGAAGGGATTTTCCGGCTCGGCCGGCTTTGCCATGCCGAAGTTCGGCCTGCGCGGCTTGGCGCAGTCCATGGCCCGCGAACTCGCCCCGAGGAACATCCACGTCGCCCACTTCATCATCGACGGGGCGATCGAGCCGCCCGGTCAGCCCGGTGACCCGGACCGGCCGGACCGCCGCCTGTCGCCGGACGCCGTCGCCGAGGCCTATCTCGCGGCCCATCGCCAGCACCGCAGCGCCTGGAGCTCGGAGCTCGAGCTGCGGCCCTGGGTCGAGACGTTTTGACAATCCAACGGGTCGCCCAAGGGGCGACCTCATCGTGCAAGCCTTGGTCAGTCTGGCCTCAAACGCTCTCGAGGTATGTCTCGATCTCGAAATCGCTGACATTCAGCGCGAACGTGTTCAGCTCCTGGCGTTTGCAGGCAACGAAGGAGTCGCGCAGGATCGCCGGAAAGATCTCCGCCACATGCGTGCCGCTTTCAAAGGCGGCGATCGCAGAAGCCCAGTCCGGTGGCAGCTTTGCCGGCGGAAGTCCCTGGCCATCGCTACCCGTTGGATCGCCAGGCGACAACTGTCTTTCAATGCCAATCAGTGCTGCGCCCAGTATGGCGGCAAGCACCAGGTAGGGATTGGCGTCCGCTCCCGAAACGCGATGCTCGATACGGCGCGCACCGCTCGGTCCGCCGGGAATGCGGATCGCCACCATGCGGTTCTCGTAACCCCAGGCGACGGCGGTCGGCGCGTAGGATCGTGGGCGTAGCCTGCGGTACGAATTGAAGTGCGGGGCGAACACCAGCGTGCTCTCGGCCATCGCCGCAAGCAGGCCGCCGACCGCATGGCGCATGATCGACGAACCCTGATCGGTGCCGTCGTCGAACACGTTGCGCCCTTCTCCGTCGACCAGGCTGAAATGGACATGAAAGCCGTTGCCGGCCCGGTCGCCATAGGGCTTGGCCATGAAGCAAGCGGCAAAGCCGTGCTTGCGGGCAATGCCCTTCACCGTGCGCTTGAACAGCACCGCATCGTCGGCAGCCCGCAAGGCGTCCGCGACATGGTTCAGGTTGATCTCGAACTGACCGACACCGTTTTCGGCGATGGCCGTGTCGACGGGAATGCCTTGCGTCCGGCAGGCCTCGTAGACGTCATGGATGAAGGATTCGAAATCGTCGATCTCGTCGATCGACAGCGCCGCGTCGGAATCGAGACGGCGCCCGGTTACCGGCGAGACAGGTCCGACCGGCCGCTGCGATTGCGGATCGACGAGGTAGAATTCGAGTTCCGTTGCCGCGACCGGGGTCAGGCCCAAGGCCTTGTAGCGATCGAGGATGCGGGCCAGCGCCCGTCGTGGATCGCCGAGATAGGGCGCGCCGCTTTCGTCCGCGAGCCAGAGCGGGATGAGCGCCGTCGGGTGCGCCGTCCAGGCGACCGGCAGAATGCCGCGCCCCGTCCATTGGCACAATCCATCGGCATCGCCCGTCGAGAATACCAGGGTGTTGCCTTCGATGTCCTCGCCCCAGATATCAAGCCCGATCAGCGAATAAGGCATGCGTAGCTTGCCTTCCAGCGCCTTCCTTGCCTGCTCGACCGGAATGCGCTTGCCACGCATGATACCGTTGAGGTCGCACACCGCCGCCCTCAGGCTCTGGATGTCGGTTCTGCTGTCAAGCCAGTTCAAAACGTCCGCAATTGCATCGCTCAATTTCTGACCTCTGGTTTTGGAAGGCGCCGCAGCCTGCTCGGCTGCACTGTCCCTGGTAAATAGCTTGTGAGTTTTCGGGAAGCACATCCGGCTAATGCCAGATATTTTCCTTATTTTTTCAATTCACTAGCTGGGATGTCGGGAGGCATTTCAAAACCAATTGCGCGATCTGCGATCGCAACATAGAGGCAACGGGACGGAAAGCCAAGTGGCATCCAGGCTGTGATGTCGGCCCCCCAGCTCCTGGGCCGATGCCTGCTTCTTCGGCGAGAAAGTCTTGACGGTGACGAACCGCATGCCTTCGATTGGCGGAAACGTCGGTAAATTCGTCATCCACGGGCGGAGCAAGGAGCGTAGCGACGCGGCGCAGACCCGACGATCCATGCCGCGATGTCCGAGCGTTGCTGCGTTGCAGAATTCTGCTCCGTTGCATTCTTCAACCAAGGTCGCGGCATGGATCCCAGGGTCTCCGCGACGGAGCTTCGCTCCTGCTTCGCCCAGGGATGACGACGTTGGGGAGGCTTCAGCCAATCGCGAAGGTTTTGCGACAGTCCGCTGAAAGGAACGATAGGCGGCGCCTTTCGGGTGATCCATTCTAACCTCTAGCGTCCGGAAATCTGGCCTGCTGAAGGATGTGCGCGGCGCCTTCTTCGATGTCGCGCACGATGGCCATGCGCGCTCGATCCCCAACCTGGGCTTCGATCGCCGCGACGACTTCCTCGTGATAGTCGATGTCGAGAATCGAGGCGAGGTTATCCTCGAACCCCATGGCAAGGTTCCTGAGAAACGGGCCGACCTGCATCCACACGGTCTCGATCAGGAAGATCATCTGCTCGTTGCCGCAATGGCGATAGATCGAGAATTTGAACTCGTGGTTCTTGCGCAGGTAGTCGTCGATATCGCCCCTGCGGGCCGCCAGGGTCAGGTCAGTGCAGTGGCGTCGGATCGTCCGCAGATTGTTGCCGTTGATGCGTTTTGTCGCCATCTCGGTCGCCGAGCCTTCGAGGATCGTGCGCACGGCGGTCAACTGCGAAAACCGCTCGGCCGAAATGACCGGCACTTCCACGCTGCCGTTCGGCAGTGGGCTGAGCGCGCGCAGTGCCTGAAGCCGCATGAAGGCGCTGCGCACCGGCATGTCGCTGGTGCCGAGCTCCTTGGCGAGCTTGCGCGAGGTCAGCTTCTGGCCCGGCGCGAACTGGCCCGACATCAGCGCCCGCACGAGTTCCAGATAGACTTTCTCATGCAGGGGAACGGTGTCGACGGCGGTCAACCCGAATTGTGTCTTGTCGGCCATTGGCGGGGGCGCTGCTTCATTCGTTCTGAAATCTACCCTGGCGAAAACAGCCGCGTATAATCCTGCCTGGCCGATCGCGGCGAGAATGCCAAGTCAGCGATTTATCGACGCATGATAGACGCTTCGATCGTCACGCGGCAAGCCAGCTCGTCACCTGCCGGCCGTTGCAGCAAACAAGCCTTTCCAGAGACGGTGCGATTCTCCCGGCGGCCATCGCAACCGCATCGGATTCGATCTGGCATATCCGCGCCGGATACTCACCTCCGCGATCCCCCTGTCCAAAACGGTCATCACAAATCTTGACCTAGCACGCACTTGCACCTCTGGCCGCTCTCTGGCTTTTTGGGGTACCCATCCGAACGGACTGATTCGCGTCGTGCCGCTCGATTGCAATGTCCCAAGGCAGTCTGGGGGTGGGCCGTGAAGCGCGCGCAATTAGCGAAGGAGAAGCAGGCATGGCCGAGTTCAAGAAGCCCGAAATCTCCGAGATGAGGCCCAAGATCACCGTTATCGGCATTGGCGGCGGCGGCGGCAACGCCGTCAACAACATGATCGCGGAGCAGCTTCAGGGCACGGAATTCATCGCCGCCAACACCGACGCCCAGGCGTTGACCATGTCGAAGGCGACGCGGCTGATCCAGCTTGGCGCTCACGTCACCGAGGGATTGGGCGCTGGCTCGCTTCCCGAGATCGGCCGTGCCGCGGCCGAGGAATCGCTCGACGAGATCATGGATCATCTGGCCGGCACGCATATGTGTTTCGTCACCGCCGGAATGGGCGGCGGCACCGGAACCGGTGCAGCTCCCATCATCGCCCAGGCGGCGCGCAAGGCCGGTATCCTGACGGTGGGTGTCGTCACCAAGCCGTTCACCTTCGAAGGCCGGCGCCGCATGCAGATGGCCGAAGAGGGCATCGAGCGGCTGCGCGAGAGCGCTGATACGGTGATCGTCATCCCGAACCAGAACCTGTTCAGGATCGCCGATGCCAAGACCACCTTCGCCGATGCATTCGTTATCGCCGACCGGGTGCTCTATGCCGGCGTCAGCTGCATCACCGATCTCATCGTCAAGGAAGGCCTGATCAATCTCGACTTCGCCGATGTCAAATCGGTGATGCGCGACATGGGCCGCGCCATGATGGGCACCGGCGAGGCTTCCGGTGAGGGCCGGGCGATGAAGGCGGCGGAAGCCGCGATCGCCAACCCCCTGCTCGACGAAGTGTCGATGAAGGGCGCCAAGGGCGTCTTGGTCTCGATATCGGGCGGCAGGGACATGACGCTGTTCGAGGTCGACGAGGCTGCCACCCGCATCCGCGAAGAGGTCTACGAGGATGCCGACATCATCGTCGGCGCGATCTTCGACAAGAGCATG
Organism: Mesorhizobium sp. M1050; assembly: GCF_040318715.1. Taxonomy (NCBI): domain Bacteria; kingdom Pseudomonadati; phylum Pseudomonadota; class Alphaproteobacteria; order Hyphomicrobiales; family Phyllobacteriaceae; genus Mesorhizobium; species Mesorhizobium sp. M1050. The sequence goes on from NZ_JAMYMV010000013.1 coordinate 82,232, forward strand.
GAAGGCCGCTTCAGGGTCTCGGTGGTGGCGACAGGCCTCGACCGTGCGTCTGGAGCAGAGGATGGCGATGCCGGCATCGCCCGGGACCACCTCGGCCAGAGCGCGCGGACGCTTCAGTAGGGTCTGGCCGACCCGGATGCGGAGCGCTAGCCTCCAATGTCGTCATCCCTGGGCGGAGCAGCCGCGAAGCGGCGTCGCGGAGACCCTGGGATCCATGCCGCGACCTTAATCGTAGAGTGCAGCGGAGCAGAGTTCTGCACCGCGGCAGCGCCTGGAAGTCGCGGCATGGCAACAACACACAGGATCCTGGGGTCTGCGCCGCGTCGCTTCGCTCCTAGCTCCGCCCCAGGATGACGATTGACGGGTGTTCCCGCAATCTTCTGGGCACGCCCAAACCCACCACACCGATGATCGGATCGCTTGTCAGTCCGCTTTGGATAGAAATTTAAAACGTTTGCATTTTTGCGAAAGGCAATTACAAACGTTTCAAACTTGTTCGAGGGAGAAGGATGACGACCCGCGTCATCACGCTCAAGGAGCTTGCCGCAGGCCTCGACCTGTCGATCACGACGGTGTCGCGGGCGCTTGCCGGCCATGAACAGATCGCGCTGAAGACGCGTGAACGTGTCGCGCACGCGGCACGTCAGGCGGGCTACGTGCCCAACACCGCGGCGCGCACGCTTGTCTCCGGCCGCAGTGGCTTCGTCGGCCTCGTGTTGCCGATCCGCGGACCGAACCTTGTCGATTCCTTCCTTGGCGAATTCGTCACCGGGCTCGGCGAAGGGCTGGTATCGCACGGCGCCGACCTGATCCTGGCCACGGCCGCCTTCGGCCATTCGGAATTGTCGGTGCTGCGCCATGTGGTCGAATCCGGACGCGCCGACGGCGTCGTCGTCACGCGTATCGCCGCGGTCGACGAGCGGCTCGCCTATCTGCGCGACCGCGGATTTCCGTTCGTTGCCCATGGCCGTTTGCTCGACAGCGACTTCGGCTACAACTGGCTCGATACTGACGGTGCTCATGCCTTCGGCGAAGCCTTCGACATGCTTTACGATCTCGGCCACCGCCATTTCGGCCTGGTGACGATATCCGAGCCGATGACGTTCCGGCATCTCAGACAAGACGGCTTTGCCGCGGCCATGGCCCGTAGGGGCGATCCGTCGGTGCGGCTCGACGTGGTGACGGCGCCGCGCTTTGACCGTGAGGCCCGTGTCGATGCCGTCAACCGCATTCTGCAGCGGCCTGACAGGCCGACGGCCATTGTCGCTCTGTTCGACGAACTGGCTTTGACCGTGATGGAGGAGGCCGCCCGCGCAGGCCTCAGCGTGCCGCGCGACCTCTCCGTCATCGGTTTCGACAACATCGCTGCTTCGGCCTACGCGCCGCCGGGCCTGACCACATTCGATGCCTCGATCCGTCAATGCGCGCGCGAGATCGCCGACATGCTGCTCACCATCATCGCCGACAAGCCCGCCGCACCGTTGACGCGGCTGATCCGGCCGACGCTGGTTGCGCGCGCAAGCCATGGACCCGCACCGCAGATGAGAAGCTGACGCCGCCGTGACGGCGCATATCCAGGGAGGAAGACCGTGATGAAAGCATTGAAGACACTGCTCGGCGCCGCGCTGGCGTTATCGATCGCCTCAGGCGGCGCGCAGGCCCAGCAGGTGCTGTTCTGGTCGACGCAGGCGCGCCCCGTCGAGGAAACCCAAAAGATGCGCGACGAGGTGCTGAAGGGTTTTGACGGTGCGGTCGACTATCAGGTCGCCGAGACCGGCCCCTGGCTCACCCGCTTGCAGGCCGAACTGCAGGCCGGCACCGGCACTATCGGCGTGCTGGGTGGCCTGCATGGTGATTTCTCCAATGTCGGCGCGAACTTTGTCGATCTGTCCGGCGTCGATGTCGGCGGCGTCAAGCTCAACGAAGCTTACAAGAAGCTTGGCATGCTCGGCACCGGCGAGCAGAAATACCTGCCATGGATGCAGGCCACCTATTTGATGGCGGCCAACAAGCAGGCCTTGCAATATCTGCCGCAAGGCGTCGATCTCAACACCATCACCTATGACCAGCTGATCGAATGGTCGAAGAACATTGCCGAGAAAACCGGCTCGCCGAAATTCGGCTTTCCCGCCGGTCCAAAAGGGCTCAAGCACCGCTTCTTCGAGGGGTTCCTCTACCCGTCCTACACCGGCTCGATGGTGACCAAGTTCCGTTCACCGGAAGCCGAGATCGCCTGGAACAAGTTCAAGGAATTGTGGCAATACACCAACCCGAACTCGACCAACTATGCCTTCATGCAGGAGCCGCTTTTGACCGGCGATGTCTGGGTGGCGTTCGACCATGTCGCGCGGCTTGCCGACGCCTTCAACAAGAAGCCGGATGAGTTTGTTGCCTTTCCGGCGCCGGCCGGCCCCGCCGGTCGCGGATTCATGCCTGTCGTGGCCGGTGTCGCCATCCCGAAGACCTCGCCCGACATCGACAAGGCCAAGGCGCTGGTCGCCTACATGCTGAAGCCGGAAACCCAGATCGCGACGCTGAAAGCCACGAATTTCTTCCCGGTCGTCGACGTCAAGCTGCCTGACGACATGCCGGCTTCGGTCAAGGCCTTCGGTCCGGCGATCACCACCATGACCGGGGCTCCCGATGCCCTGCCGGCACTGCTGCCGATGGGGCTCGGCGATCTCGATGGCAAGTTCAACCAGGTCTACACCGACAGCTTCGAGCGCATCGTGCTCGGCGGCGAGGACGTGCATGGCGTGCTTGGCGAAGAGGCCACGGTGCTCAAGGGCCTGATCGACCAGGCCAAGGCGCCGTGCTGGGCACCTGACAAGCCATCCACCGGCGCTTGCCCCGTCGACTAAATCCTCCCGAGGGGGGGCCGGGTGTTTGTTGCACTCGGGGCGCCCAGACCCGCACCCACATGGCCGCAGCATCGCAAAGGACACCACCATGCACGGCAAGGCTCTGCCCTATCTGCTGCTGATGCCGGCGACCTTGTTCCTCTGCATCTTCTTCCTTTACCCCTTCGCGCTGGTCGCTTTCGAGGCGGTGACCCGGGACGGCGCCTTCACCCTCGACAATTTTCGCACCATGGCCGACAGCTGGAAATTCCCCGTCACGGTCCGCAACACGCTGCTGCTCGCGGCGATCGTCGTGCCGATCCAGCTCGCCATGGCGTTGCTGATGGCAAGCGTGGTGGCGCGGCTGGAGACCGGACGAAGCGCGGCGCTCTATGTGTTCGCCATTCCGCTCGGCATTTCCGACCTCGCCGCGGGCCTGATCTGGCTCGCTATCTTCGACCAGTCCGGCTTCCTCAACACGCTGCTCTCCAACCTTGGCGTCGTCGACAAGCCGATCATGTTTCTCGGCTATCAGAGCAAACTGACCATCTTCATCGCCGTAGCGCTGGCCGAGATCTGGCGTGCCACCGCGATCATGATGGTCATCCTGGTCGCCGGCATGGGCCTGATCCCCAAGGAATATTACGAGGCGGCGGAGGTGTTTGGGGCCAGCCCATGGCAGCGCTTTGTGCGCATCACGCTGCCATTGCTGCGCCCCAGCCTGCAGACGGCGATCATCCTGCGGGTGATTCTTGCCTTCGAGGTCTTTGCCGTCGTCGCAGCGCTTGGCGGCACGAACCTGCCGGTGCTGATGGGCGAGACCTACAATTGGCAATTCACGCTGCAGGACCGCAATGTCGCCGCCGCTTCGGCGCTGCTCATCCTCGCCATCTCGATAGGCTTCACGTTGTTCTTCCTCAGGGTGCTGCGTGTACCCAAGGAGGCGCGCATATGAGCGTAGTCACTGAAGTGCCGGCTGCCGTCACCGCCGACGCACGTAAGGCCGGCGACTGGCTGCTGATCGCCACCGCCATCCTGCTTTGCGTCTGGGTGCTGCTGCCGATCTACCTCTTGATCGTCAACGCGCTGTCGTCGCCGGATGAGGTCACGGCCTTCCCCAAGCGTTTCTTTCCGTCCTTTGATCCCGGCAGCCTGTCCTTCTTCATCAATTTCGCCGGTGTCGCCAGGGCGTTGTGGAACTCGGTCCTCGTCGCCACCCTGACGATGATCCTGTCCATCGGCTTCGGCGCTCCGGCCGGCTACGCGCTGTCGCGCTTCGACTTTCCCGGCAAGGAGACCTTCCGTTTCCTGGTGCTGATGACGCGCGCCTTCCCGTTGCCGCTGCTGGCATTGCCGCTGGCGGTGATGTTCATCCGCACCGGCCTCGACGACACCGCCATTGGGCTGGCGCTGGTCCACACCACGCTGGCGCTGCCCTTCGCCGTGCTGATCACCTTCTCGCTGTTTTCTGGCATTCCCGTCGAACTCGAAGAGGCGGCCTGGACGCTCGGCTGCACAAGGCTGCAGGCCTTTCGCAAGGTGATCTTGCCGCTGGCGTTGCCCGGTATCGCCGCCTCGGCGGTGTTTGCGTTCACCATCTCCTGGAACGAGGTGTTTGCCGCCGCCGTGCTCACCATCGAGAACCGCACGCTGACCGCCTTCCTGCTGCAAAGCCTCGGTGAATCGCCGCTCTATCTCAAATTCGCCGGCGGTGCGGCACTGGTCGTGCCGGCGCTGATCTTCATCTTCGCCGTTCGAAAATACCTGTTTGCCATGTGGGGGATCGCCAACCGATGACGCGAGACACGGAGACCGCACATGGCTGAAATCGCGATCAAGGGTGTGGCCAAGCGCTTCGGCGGCTTCACCGCCCTGCATCAGGTCGACCTCACCATATCAGATCAGGAGTTCATGGTGCTGCTCGGCGCCTCTGGCTGCGGCAAGACCACGCTGCTGCGCATCGTCGCCGGGCTGGAAACACCAAGCCAGGGCGAGGTCTGGATCGGCGGCCGCCGCGTCGACCATCTGCCGCCGCGCGACCGCGGCATCGCCATGGTGTTCCAGAATTATGCCGTCTTCCCGCACCTGACCGTGTTCGAGAACATTGCCTTCGGCCTGCGCATGAAGAAATTGCCGCAGGCCGACGTCAATCGCCGCGTCACCCGCACCGCCGAGCTTATGCATATCGAGCAATTGCTGAAACGCTATTCGGGCCAGCTGTCCGGCGGCCAGCGCCAGCGTGTCGCCGTCGCCCGCGCGCTCGCCATGGAGCCCGACGTCATCCTGATGGACGAGCCGCTGTCGAACCTCGACGCGCTGCTGCGGCTGGAGATGCGTGCCGAGCTCAAGGGTGTGCTCGCCGCCTCGAAGACCACCACCATCTATGTCACCCACGACCAGGTCGAGGCGATGAGCCTCGCCGACCGCATCGCCGTCATGCATCAGGGCCGCATCGTCCAGGCCGCGTCGCCGGTCGAGGTCTATCGCAATCCGGCCGCGCGTTTCGTCGGCTCCTTCATCGGCAATCCGCCGATGAATTTTATTCCAGCAACCAAGGCCGCGAATGGCAGCTGGACCGTTGCCGGACTGACGCTGCCCGGCCCCAAATCGGACAAGCAGAACATAGACTTCGCCATCCGCCCCGAAGACGTGGGTGACGGCAGCGAGGGCCTGCATGCCACCGTGCGCGTCATAGAGCCGCTCGGACCACACACGCTGGTCACCTGCGATGTCGAGGGCGGCCTGTTCCGTGCCATCCTGGACTCGAATGCCGGCGTCCAGGTCGGCGATCACCTGCGGCTCGCGCCCAAACCCGACCGCATCCGCTGGTTCGATCCCGAAACCACCAATGCCCTTTGATGCCGAAAGCTCCGAACGCTCATGACTGCTTCCGCCGCCAGTGACATCATCGCCCGCGCCGTCGAGGTGCTGAAAGAGAACGACAAGGGCGCCTACACCATCCCGACGAGAGGGCTTTATCCGTTCCAGTGGAACTGGGATTCCTGCCTCACAGCGCTCGGTCTTGCTCATTATGACGAGGCCCGCGCCTGGACCGAGATCGAGACCTTGTTCGCACACCAATGGCCGGACGGCATGGTGCCGCACATCGTCTTCCATGTCTGGAGCGACGGCTATTTTCCCGGGCCGGAAGTCTGGCGCACCGGCCGCCCGACGGCCACCTCCGGAATCACCCAGCCGGCTGTTGCAGGTTTTGCCATACGCCGCCTGTTCGACCGGGCCAAGGACAAGAAATTGGCTGCGGAGCGGGCCCGCGCGTTGCTGCCGAAGATCGATGCCTGGCACCGCTGGTTCTACGAAAATCGCGACCCCGCGGGCGAGGGGCTGGTCGCCATCATCCACCCGTGGGAGTCCGGCCGCGACAACTCGATCGACTGGGACGAGGCCTTCGAGCGTGTGCCGACCGAGGGCGTCGAGCCCTACATGCGCCGCGACATCCTGCATGCCGATCCGGCGCACCGCCCGACGCAAGGCCAGTATGACCGCTACATTTGGCTGTTGCAGCACTTTCGCGGGCTTGGCTGGGACAACACCAAATTGCATGACGCCTCGCCATTCCAAGTCGTCGATCCCGGCTTCAACGCCATTTTGGTCCGCTCCTGCGCCGATCTCGCCAATCTGGCACAATTGCTGGGCGAAACCGGGATCGCCAGCGCCAATCGTGCCCGCGCTCGAAAGGGCCTGGATGCGATGGAGCGGCTGTGGAGCGATGCGCACGGCCAGTATCTCTGCCTTGACCGCGTCACCGGCAGACTGATCGACAGCGCCTCCGTCGGCGGCATCCTGCCGGCCTTCGCGGCCGTCCCCGAGGCTCGCACCGCTGCGCTGGCCGCAACCGTCGAACGCCTTGCCGCCAAGGCACGCTACATCGTCCCGTCGCATGATCCAAACGATCCACGTTTCGACGCCAAGCGCTACTGGCGCGGCCCGGTCTGGCTGGTGGTCAACTACATGATATCAGACGGCCTCGCCGCCGCCGGCCACAACGACGCGGCACGGCGCATCACGCAATCCAGCCTGGACTTGATCCGGGAAAGTGGCTTTGCCGAATATTACGACCCGCTCACCGGCGAGCCGCTCGGCGGCGGCCGCTTCACCTGGACGGCGGCAATGGTGATCGAGTTTTTGAGGGGGGCGTAGGGGCAGCACCGCCCTCTCTTTCCCTTCTCCCCTTGTGGGAGAAGGTGGCCGAGCGAAGCTCGGTCGGATGAGGGGTGCTCCAGAAGACACCGCCGCCTCACTCCGCTGGACCTCAACCGTCTCGGCGCTGCGCGCCGATCCACCTTCTCCCACAACAAGGGGAGAAGGGAGAACCGCCAAGGCAGGCTATCCGAACTTCGGATCGAGACTGCCCGACTTGTAACGCTTGGCCATTTCCGCGACTGGCAGCGGCTTGATCTTCTGTGCGTTGCCGGCGGTGCCGAACTGTTCGAAGCGCTCCTTGCAGAGCTTGCGCATGGCCGCCATGGCCGGCGTCAGATATTTGCGCGGATCGAATTCGCTCGGGTTCTCGGTCAGCACCTTGCGGATCGCGCCGGTCAGCGCCATGCGGTTGTCGGTGTCGATGTTGATCTTGCGCACGCCGTGCTTGATGCCGCGCTGGATCTCCTCGACCGGGACGCCCCAGGTCGGCTTCATCTGGCCGCCATATTTGTTGATGATCTCCTGCAGATCCTCCGGCACCGAGGACGAGCCGTGCATCACCAGATGCATGTTCGGAAGGCGGCGGTGGATATCCTCGATGACGTTCATGGCCAGCACCGCGCCGTCAGGCTTGCGCGAGAACTTGTAGGCGCCGTGGCTCGTGCCCATGGCAACCGCCAGCGCATCGACATGGGTGTCCCTAGCGAACTCCACAGCCTGTTCAGGATCGGTCAAAAGCTGGTCGTGGCTGATCGCGCCTTCGATGCCGTGGCCGTCTTCCTGCTCACCGCCGCCGCTCTCCAGCGATCCGAGCACGCCGATCTCGCCTTCGACGGATACGCCGCCCCAATGCGCCATGTCGACGACGCGCTTGGTGATGCCGGAATTGTAGGCGTAGTCGGCAGGCGTCTTGCCGTCTTCCTTCAGCGATCCGTCCATCATGACCGAGGTGAAGCCGTACTGGATCGCGGTGACGCAGGTGGCTTCGTTGTTGCCATGGTCGAGATGCATGCAGACCGGAATGTCGGGATGGATTTCGACCAGCGCGTCGATCAGCTTGGCCAGCACCACGTCATTGGCATAGGCCCGCGCGCCGCGGCTTGCCTGCAGGATGACTGGCGATTTGGTCTCCTCGGCGGCCTCCATGATGGCGAGGCCCTGTTCCATATTGTTCATGTTGAAGGCGGGCACGCCGTAGCCGTATTCGGCGGCGTGGTCGAGCAATTGTCTCAGTGTTATGCGAGCCACCCAATAGTCTCCCGTATCTGGTTTCAAGCGCAACGTCGCGGGCCGACCGGTAGCCGGCCGGCCCTTGATGCTTCTGGCCGGATTTCAGCGGAACCGCAACCTTCACGGGTCTTCTTGATCGCAATTCTTGTTGCAGGGCTGAAATCCGGGCTCTTTGGTCAGGCCGCGATCAATTCCCGCGCCGCCAGGAGTTGCACGCAGGCATTGGCGGCTTCCTTGCCCTTGACGGCGAAGTGCTCGAAGAAGAAGCGGTGATGCTCGGCGCTGTCATGGTAGTTGTGCGGGGTCAGCACCGCCGACAGCACTGGCACGCCGGTCGACAGCTGCACGTTCATCATGCCGTCGATCACCGCGCTGGCGACGAACTCGTGCCGGTAAATGCCGCCATTGACGACGAAGGCGGTGCCGAGGATCGCGGCATAGCGGCCGGTTTGGGCCAGGGTCTTGGCGTGCAGCGGAATTTCATAGGCGCCCGGCACGTCGAAGACATCGACGGCGAAGCGGTTCTCCCCAAGCGCGGAAAGCTCCGCTTCGAAGGCCTGCACACATTGGTCGACGATGTCGGCATGCCAGCGCGCCCTGATAACGGCGACGCGGGTCGTTTCATAGTCTTTATGGGAATGCTGATTCATGGGTCCATCCTTCCGTTTCGAACCAGAATCAGGACGCACGATACGGATTAAGCCCGCGAAAAGCGGGCCGGCTTCCGTTTCGTTCTCTTCCATCCGGACTGTAACCGTCGGCTCCGGATTCACACCGGATCTGCTGACCCCTCCGACCATCGGAGGGCGCTCGCGGGCTCAGGCCGAAACCTTTACCGCCGGTGGGGACTTTCACCCCGCCCTGAGAACTTTAACGGCTTTGTATGGAAGGGCAGGGGTGCCGCTGTCAACCGGACGAAGAGCCGATGACCAATACAGTCTGTCAAATGGATCGGCGCCACGCCGCCGCCGACGCCGCAACCAGCATCAGCACTGCTGCGACCGCCGCGCATGTCGCAAAACCAAAGCTGGAATAAAGCGGCCCGAAGCTGGTGGTGCCGACGAAGACCGCAAGATAGGTTACCGCGCTGTTCAAGCCCATGATCGTGCCGCGGCGCGACGGATCGAGTGCTGACAGACGCATCACCAAGACGTTGAGGCCGAAATGATTGGCCAGTCCCCAAACGGCCACCATGGTCAAGGTCAGCCCGAAACTGCCGCTCGTCGCGGCCATTGCGACATAGACGACGGCGACCAGAAGGTAGGCGAATGGCATGACGCGTCGTGCACCCAGCCGATCGATGACGCCGTCGAGGAGAGCAGCGGTGCCGAACCCGATCCCATAGGCGAGTGCGGCGAGCCCATTGGCGCTGACCGGCTCTCCCAGCCCAACGTGAAGGTGGTCGCCGAGATAGCCATAGACACCATAGAAGGCGGTCATGAACGCGGCGCAGGCAATGAGAAGCGGGACGATGCCGGGAATGCCGAGCGCGTCCAGCGGGGTCGGTGCCGGACCGCTTTTCCTGACATCGTTTAGCGAGGAGAGTGAGAGGCCGGCCAGTGCAAGCACTGCCAGCAGAGCGACTGCTGCGAAGACGGCGCGCCAATGCACGAGATCGGCCAACACCGCCGACAGCGAGACGCCGGCCACCATGCTGAGCGTCCATCCGGTCAGCACGACGCCGATCGTGCCGCTCTCCCTGCCCGGTGGAGCGATGGCCGCCGCACTGGCATAGATCGCCGGCATGGCGATGCCTGCAGCGATGCCCGCCAGCAACTGTGCCGCGACCAGCATGACCACTGTGGGCGCCATTGCACTTGCTACCAGCGCTATCGCCAGCAACAGCAATGCGCCCTGCAGCATCCGGCGCGCGCCGAGGCGGTCGATGTAGCGGGCCAGGAACAGGGCGCTTGCGGAGGTGCCGAGGCCGAACGCGGCCGCCGCGATCATCACGGTCGGCACGCTGGTACCGAACGAGGAGGCCACGGCCGGTGCGATCGGACCCAGCACAAGCGAATTCGAGCCGATGACCGCGATGCATCCGGTCAGCAGGTAAGCCAGCGCCGGGATCGGCGCGCGAGCGCTTGGCGCCAGAGATGCAACTTGATCTGCGTTCGACATATCGTCATGATCGCCGTATTTTATTCAGCTGCAATCGGGAAATTCGTCATGGATGAAGAAACAGATGGTATTCCGCAGAACAAGGCTGCGACCCGCGACCTCGACGCGATAGACCGAAGAATATTAGGCGTCCTGGTCGATGACGCCACGATCAGCTACGCCGAGCTCGGCGATCGCGTGGGCTTGTCGCCTCCTGCCGCGCACGAGCGGGTCAAACGTCTTCGGCGCAGCGGCGCCATACGCAACACTGCGGCAATCATCGATCCCCGGGCGGTGAAAAAGCCTTTGCTTGCCTTTGTCCATATCGACACCAAGGGCTGGGGAAAGACCCCGGAACTGATGGCGGTCTCGGAGTATCCGGAAGTTGAGGAGATCCATTCGGTCGCCGGTGACAGCTGCATGCTGCTCAAGGTCCGCACCGAGGACACCAGGGCACTCGAAGGACTGCTGTCCCGCCTTTACGAGACGCCTGGTGTCACCTCGACCCGCAGCTATGTGGTGCTGTCGACCTATCTTGAGCGGCCGGTGCAGCCCGGCACCACCATCGAGTGGCCAACGCCAAGGCATATGGCCAAGCCGCTGTATTGAGGGTTCGACGGTCGGCTGCTACCCGCGCTCGGGAAACAGCGCCTTCAGGCCTTCGCGCGACGCCTTGGCGACGCCACGCTCGGTGATCAGGCCGGTCACCAGCCGCGCCGGCGTCACGTCGAAGGCCGGGTTTGCCGCGGGCGTCGTCGCCGGCGAAATGCGCACCTGGGCAATCTCGCCGCTGGCGGTCTTGCCCCAGACCAGCGACACCTCGTCGGAAGAGCGCTGCTCTATGGGGATCTCGGACAGGCCGTCATGCACCGTCCAGTCGATGGTCGGCGACGGCAGCGCGACATAGAACGGTACGTCATTGTCTGCGGCGGCGAGCGCCTTCAGGTAGGTGCCGATCTTGTTGCAGACATCCCCACTGGCAGTCGTGCGGTCGGTGCCGACGATGACCATGTCGATCTCGCCACGCTGCATCAGATGGCCGCCGGCATTGTCGACGATCAGCGTGTGCGGCACGCCGTGGCCGGCCATCTCCCATGCGGTCAATTGGGCGCCCTGGTTGCGTGGCCGCGTCTCGTCGACATAGACGTGGACCGGAATGCCGGCCTCGGTGGCCAGGTAGATCGGCGCGGTGGCGGTGCCGTAGTCGACGGTGGCCAGCCAGCCGGCATTGCAATGGGTGAGGATGTTAACCGGCTCGCCCTGCTGCTTGCCCGCCGCGATCTCCTTGATGATGGCGAGACCGTTCTCGCCGATGGCCCGGTTGAGCCCGACATCCTCGTCGGCGATTTCCCTGGCCCGCCGATAGGCTGCTTCGGCGCGTTGCTCTGTTGGCAGCGGCCGCAGGAAGCGCCGCATCTCGTCCAGCGCCCAGCGCAGATTGATCGCGGTCGGGCGCGTCTCGTGCAAGGTATCCCACGTGGCGTCGAGCGCCGCATCGGACGGATCGTCCGCCATCTGCATGGCGACGCCATAGGCGGCAGTGACGCCGATCAACGGCGCGCCGCGCACCCACATGTCGCGGATGGCAATGGCGATGCCGGCGACCGTGCCGATCGTCTCGATGCGGAAATCATGCGGCAGCCAGCGCTGGTCGATGATCTCCACCGAACGCCCGTCGCCGCTCAGCCAGATGGTGCGATAATGGCGGTCGCCGACGTTCAAATGCTGCTCTCCTGTTCGATCAGCGCGGCCAGTTGGTTGACCTCGCCGATGCTATGGATATGGCGCCGGTTGACGGCGATGTGACGACCGAATTTCAGCGCCTTTGCCTCACAACTGGCGCGCAAATCCTCGTCGGCAATGGTCTCGAAGTCGGCATTGTGGGCGAGGCCGAGGATGCGCCGGTGCACCTCGATGCCGGCAAAGCCGAGCAGGTCGGTCCAGATCTGATGCAGCACATGGTCGAGCGCCTGCTCGGCGCCAAGCCTGTCGCCCTGATCCTCGAACAGACTCTTCTGATAGAGCATGCCGGTGCGTTCGGTGCGCCACAGATGCGAGAACTCGGCGCGGAACACTGACCAAGTCTCGACTGTCACCTCGAGCAGATAGGCGCGCATGGCATCGCGCTTTCCTTCCTGCTCGTGCCCGCGCTGCGAGAAGAACGACATCCAGAAATTGGCGAGCAGCATGCCGACATCGAAGGCCATCGGGCCGTAGAAGGCGAATTCCGGATCGATCATCCGGGTTTCGGTATCGGTGACCATGATCGAGCCGGAATGCAAATCGCCATGCAGCAGCGTTTCGGCATTGGCGGCAAAGATGTGCTTCAGCCGCTGCGCCTCGACCTTGAGGTCGCGGTCGGCGCGCAACTCGGCGACGATGCCATCCAGTTGCGGGCTGGTGTGCCGGTTCATCTTGGCGTCGAAATAAGGATCGGAGAACACCAGGCTCTCGGTGATGTCGCAGAGTTCGACATTGTCGGCGAACAGCGCCAGGTCGGCCTTGCGGTCCTTGGCCGCCATGTGCAGGTCGGAGCCGCGAAACAGCGTGCGGGCCATGAACAGGCCGATATCCCGGGCAATGTTCGGCAATTGCCGGCCTTCGATCAGCGCGCGGCGCAGGATGATGTGCGGCGGCGCCAGATACTCCATGATGATCAGCGCCTGGCGTTCATCGAAATAATGGATCGCCGGCACCGATCCGGGGGCACGCGCTTCTTGCCTTGTCAGCGCGTGATATTCGAAGAAGGAGCGTTTTAAGGGCAGCGGCCAGCTGTCGCCGACCAGGCGGACATAGGGCAGGGCCTGCTTGACGACCGCCGCACCGCTGGCGCCCTCGACGATGAACACCAGGTTGAGATTGCCGTCACCGACCTCGCGGACCTTCCAGGCGCCAGTGTCCTTGCCGATCTTCGCGCACAGCGCATCGTTTGTGGAAAGGCGGACTGCCAGGGTCTCGACCGACAGGGCTTCGAACGGCAAATCTTCAGTCATCGTCATCCTCCCGCATATGCGCTCCCAACATAATTGAGGCATGGCGGCTGAGCCAAGCTAGGAAGCGATCTGGCAATTGTCAATCGTGTTGACAATTGACGATGCAGCCCATAGCGTCATGTCAGGGAGGAGCGCATGGTCGGCAATGCCGTGTTCCGCATAGAGGGACTGAGGAAATCCTTTGGCCATAACGAGGTGCTTGGCGGCGTCTCGCTTGAATTGCATGCGGGCGAAGCGACCGTGCTGATGGGCGCCAACGGCGCCGGCAAATCCACCCTGGTCAAGATCATCTCCGGCGTCTATGAGCGCGGCGGCGGCACGATGGCGCTCGCCGACCAGGATTTTGCGCCGAAAACCCCGGCTGAGGCGATCCGCGCCGGCGTCGTCACCGTTCACCAGAACATCAATGACGGTGTCGTCGCCGATCTCGACGTCGCCACCAATTTGACCCTCGACAGGCTGAGCGGCAGCGGCGCGCCGACTCTGTTCAATCCGGTCCGGGTGCGCCGGGAGGCCAAGGCGGTTGCCGATCGCATGAGGCTGACCATCGATTTGAAGGCCCGCGTCAGCGATCTTTCGCTGGCCGATCGCCAGATGGTGGCGATTGCCCGCGCGCTGGCACACCAGCCGAAAGTGCTGATCCTCGACGAGCCGACCTCATCGCTCTCCAGCGCCGAAGCCGATCGCCTGTTTGCGCTGATCGACAGGCTGCGCGAGCAAGGCGTGGCGATCCTCTACATCTCGCATCGCATGTCGGATATCAGGCGGTTGGCCGACCGCATCGTCTCGATGCGCGACGGGATCATCTCAGGCATCTTCGACAAGAAGCCACTCGACTATGAAGGCGCGGTCAACGCCATGCTCGGCCGCAAGATCCATCTCGACCAGATCGTTGTCAGGAATTCGGCCAAGGCAATCCTGACGATCGAGGGCCTGCGCATCGCGCCAGGTGCCCGGCCGATCTCGCTGACGCTCGGAGACGGCGAGGTCGTTGCCATCACCGGCCTCGTCGGCGTCGGCAAGACAGCACTCGCCGAGACGCTTTTTGGCGTGCGTAGGCCGCTTTCCGGCACCATGACGATGAACGGCAAGCCTTATGCGCCGCGATCAACGGGTGAGGCGATCGCCGCCGGCGTGTTCCTCGTCGCCAAGGACCGTGGTGAGAACGGCATTGTCGGCGGCTTCAACATCCAGGAAAATATCAGCCTGCCGTTTCACAAGCGCATGTCGCGTTTCGCTGTTCTCAGGCGCCGTCTCGAACGCGCCACGGCTCGCCGGCAGATCGAGGAACTGGGCATCGTCTGCCGCTCCGAGAAGGACGACATGTCCGAGCTGTCCGGCGGCAACCAGCAGAAGGTGATGGTCGCCCGCTGGATGGCTCAGGATGCAAGACTGTTCATTCTGGACGAGCCGTTTCAGGGCGTCGACATTTCCGCGCGGCGCGACATTGCCGCCAAGTTGAGAGCGAGTGCAAACGGCCGCGCCACGTTGTTGTTCGTCACCGAACTCGACGAGGCGCTGGAGACCGCCGATCGCATCCTGGTGATGTCGGAGCAGACCATCGTCGGCGAGCATCGCAATGCCGACGTCGATCTCGATCGTCTGCTGGCCGAGGTGGCGGGCGGACCGCTGCACAGCGCCGCCTGAGGGTCACGGTGAATAGGATTGGGAATGGAGAGAGCATGGGTTCGAGTTGGGTAAAGACGACAGCGGCGCGCGGGAGCACTGAATGACCTTGCGCGACAACGCCATCCGCTACGGCTTCATCCTGCTCTTGTTCGGGCTCGTCGCCTATTTCGCCATCGCCGCCGACGGTTTTGTTTCGCCGCAAAGTGCCGTCTTCATCTTCCAATCGGTTGCCATCACCGGCGTGCTTGCACTCGGCGTCACCGCGACGCTCGTCGTCGGCGGCTTTGACCTGTCGATCGGCTCGGTCGCCACGTCGGCCATGATGGCGGCTGCCTATGTCATGGTGGTGCTGGAGCAGAACGCCTTCGTCGCGGTCGTCGTCTGCCTGCTGATCGGCGCCGTTGTCGGCCTGATCAACGGCTGGCTGATCGTCTACATGCGCGTGCCCGATCTGCTGGCGACGCTCGGCATGATGTTCCTGCTCGTCGGCCTGCAGCGCATCCCGACCGAAGGCCGCTCGATCGCCACAGGCATGACCATGCCGGACGGTTCGGTCGCCAATGGCAAATTCTCTGACGCTTTCCTCGCGCTTGGCCGCCACCGCTTCGATTTCTTCATCCCCAACCTCATCCCGGTGTCGGTGGTGGTGCTGCTCGTGCTCGCCGTGCTGATCTGGTTCTTCCTCGAATACACCCGTTTCGGCCGCATGATGTATGCGGTCGGCAGCAACGAGCGCGCCGCCGAACTCGCCGGCGCGCCTGTCAAGGCATACAAGATCTGGGCCTACGTCATTTCAGGAGTTGTTGCCTCGATCGGCGGCATATTGCTCGCCGCCCGGCTTGGACGCGGCGACATCGCCTCGGGTAATAATCTGCTGCTCGATGCCGTCGCTGCGGCGCTGATCGGCTACGCGGTGCTCGGCGCCGCCAAGCCGAACGCTTTCGGCACCGCCGTCGGCGCGCTGTTCGTCGGCATCTTGCTGCAAGGCCTGACGATGATGAACGCGCCTTACTACACGCAGGATTTCGTCAAGGGCGTGGTTCTGGTCGTCGCCCTTGTCTTCACCTTTGCACTTTCGGGCAGGGGCAGGAGGTAGTTTCGACCGGAACAGGATTTTGGATTCAACAAGAGTGGAGGAAAACAAAGTGAGCATTACAAGAAGACTTCTGGGGAAGGTGGCGCTCGGATTGGCCGGCGCAACCATGCTGATGCAGTTCCCGGCCCTGGCCGCCGACAAGCCGGCGCCTTTCGACAAGCCCGGCGTCAAGATCGCGCTGGTGCGTTATCTCTCGACCGGTGACTTCTTCCAGGCTTATCTCAGCGGCGTGGAGGCACAGTCGAAGGCGCTCGGCATCGACCTGCGCGTGCTCGACAGCCGCCAGGACGCCGCCCTTCAATCCGACATGGTCGACCAGGCCATTGCGCTCGGCGTGCAGGGCATCATCATCCAGCACGGCCTGACGGAATCGATGAAGGACGCCGCGCAGCGTGCGGTCGACGCAGGCATCAAGGTTGTGGCTTTCGACGTCAATGTCGAGAACCCCAAGATCCCGCAGGTCGAACAGTCCGACCGCGACTTGGCCCGCCTCGCGCTTGAGCAGGCGGTCAAGGACAATGGCGAGAGCTGGGATGCCGGCTATGTCTATGTCGCCGGTATCGCGCCGCTCGACCGCCGCAACGAGACCTGGGTCGACGTGAAGAAGAAGTATGCCGGCATCAAGGAAGTCGCGATGTTCGGCACGCTCGACAATCCGATCGCCAATTCCGTCGCCAACCAGGCGCGCTCGGTGCTGTCGGCCCATCCCGACATCAAGGTGATGTTCGCCCCCTATGATGAATTCGCCAAGGGCGTGAAGATCGCCGTCGACGAAGCGGGTTTGAACAAGGGCATCAAGATCTATTCGGCCGACATCTCGACCTCGGATATTTCGGCGATGCGCGAGCCCGACAGCGCCTGGGCGGCGACCGCCGCCACCAACCCGGCCGTCGTCGGCCAGGTCTCGGTGCGCGCGCTGGCGCAGCTGCTGGCCGGTGAAGACCCCGGCCACAACGTTATCGTGCCGCCGACGCTGATCACCCAGAAGGACCTCATCGACAAGGACATCAAGAACATGGAGGATCTGTCAGCCAAGCTGCCGCAGTTCGCCCATGCCGATGTCGCGATGCCAGCCTGGATGCCGAACCCGAACGCGAAGTAGGCGTCGCTATCGAAGGCCGCTTGCAGCAGCTTGTTGCAGGCGGCCTTCTTGCCGAATATTTGTAGAGCCAGTCCGCTGGTTCTGATCGAGGAAGACCTCTCCGGTGCCGTCGCCGGAACATTTTTTCGATGCCCACTGACCACCACTGGCGTCGTGGTGTTGGGCGGATCGAGTGGCCGCGTCGATGTCGGGCGCGCGCGTTTTTTTGCAAACGAGGGTGCTCTAGCAGACCGGTTTCGGGCTACTCATTGAACAGATCGGAGTGAGAGCCGGTGCGAGCAAGCTGTAATTCGTCGCTGGCCACCCGATAGATCAAGAGCCAGTCTGGTTCAATGTGCGCGTCACGATAGCCTTTCCAGTCGCCCTTCAAGGGGTGATCCTTATAACTCGCCGGCAGCTCATCTCCGGCGATCAGCCGGCCGAGCAGTTCGCGCAATTTGCCAAGGTCTTTGCCACGCTTCTCCATACGTTTCACGTCGCGACGGAATTGCCCGGAGCGAACAGGCGTCAGCACATCAGATGCCCAAATCCTTGAACAGCTCATCGGCCGAGGTGAAACGCTTGCCCTTGCCCTGTTCCAATTCGGCCATGGCCTTTCGAGTGGTTGCGTTAGGCACCTTCACCGGAAAGGGAAATTCCTTGTCGGCAGCGACGCGAACCAGAAGCAGGCGGATGGCGTCGGAAACCGACAGGCCCATTGCCGCCAGGGCTTCTGTTGCCTGATCCTTTGTCGCCGTATCGATCCGAGCGCGGACCACGGTATCAGTTGCCATGTTATAACTCCTCTGAGTGAGCTACAATGTAGCTACGGATTGCTAGCTGCGCAAGCCGGTTGATGCTCTCTCAATCTACCGCAACGCCGCCGCGATATTGCCGCCGTCGACCGTCGTCACGTCGGCGGTGGTGCGATCAGCCAGCGCATGATGGAGGAATGCCTGCGCCACGTCCTGTGCCGTCACTTCCTGGCCGAGCAGATTTCCGGACATGTAGTCCTTCTCCGACACGCCGCGCGCGCCCGATCGGCTGGCGATCATGGCGTCGGTCAATAGACCTGAGCGGATACGGTCGGCGTTGACGGCGTTGGAGCGGATGCCATGCGCGCCATAGTCGAGCGCGTATTGCCTCGACAGGAACAGGGTCGCTGCCTTCGGCACGCCATAGGCGCCGAACTTCGGCCCCGGATTGACCGCTTGCTTGGACGTGTTGAACAACAACACGCCGCCAGTGCCTTGCTCGAGCATGATGCGCACGGCGTTCTGCGCCACCGACTGATGGGCGAAGAAGTTGAGCTCGAAGCTTTTGCGCAAAAGCGCATCGTCGAGTTCGCCGATGCGGCCTTCCCAGGCAGCGCCCGCATTGGAGACTAGGATGTCGACACCGCCGAACACGGCGACCGCTCTGTCGAAAGCGGCGCGCACCTGTGCCGGGTCGGTAATGTCGGCGGCGACGCCGATCGAACTGTTGCCGGCTTTCTTCGCCGCCTCTGCGGCCCTTTCGGCGTCGAGATCGACGACAACGGCATGGGCGCCATTGTCGGCGAACAGTTTTGCTGTCGCTGCACCGATTGCGCCGGCGCCGCCGGTGATCAGCACCACTTGGCCGGTCAGCGGCTTCGGCTTGTTGGAGGCAAGCTTGGCCTGTTCGAGCGACCAGTATTCGAGCGGGAACAGGTCGGCCTTGGAGAGCGGATGGAACCGGCCGACCGCCTCGGCGCCGCGCACCGCCTCGATCCACATCTCGCCGACATCCGACGCGATCTTCGCATCCTTCAAGGTGCGGCCATGGCCGAACATGCCGAGGCCCGGCACCAGCGTCAGCCGCGGCATCTGGTCGAGCATGGTGCGCTTGACGTCGTCGAGCGCATCATTGGCTTCGAAATACGCGCGGTAATCCTTGGCGAAGGCGTCGACATGGTCCTTGATCACCGCCTTGTAGTCGCCGGCCTTGTCGGCATCGGGCGCCGGCAGCGCCATAGGTCCGGTCTTGATGCGGATCGACAGATCAGGCGTCGACACGCCGCGTCCGGCATAATCGGCAATCTCGGCCGAATTGATGAAATCGACGATTGCCGGCGAAGTGCGGAAGTCGCTGATCATGCGGTCGAAGCGGCCTTCGCCGCGAGCCACGGCAACGGCACCACGCAGCATCGGCGCGATGGACGCCGGTGTCGCGAGCTTTGCCGGCAAGGCCGCCTTTGCCACCTTGGGCTTGCCGCTTGCGGCAATATAGTCCTCGGCGACGTTCACATAGTGGATCATCCGGTCGTAGGCCTGCCTGGCATCGTCGCCGAAGGTGAAGATGCCATGCTTGTCGAGGATCAGGCCCTCGACCGTGGGGTCGGCGTCGAAGATATCGGCCGCCGCCTTGGCAAGGTCGAAGCCGGGCATGATGTAGGGCACGTAACCCATCTTGCTCCCGAAGACCGTCTTCACCAGCGGCTTGGAGTCTTCCTGGTCGACGATGGCGAGAATGGCGGTCGAGTGCGTGTGGTCGACGAATTTGTGTGGCAGGAAGGCATGCAGCAGCGTCTCGACCGAAGGGTTTGGCGACGACGGATCGATGAGGTTGACGCGCTGCAGCGCGACCATGTCCTCGTCGGCCAGTTTGTTCAGCGCGCGCGCCTTGAGCAGTGGCTTGAGCTTGACCGCCGGCAGGCCCTGCGGCTCGATGACGCCCATATCCCAGCCGCTGCCCTTGACGCACAGCACGTCCCACTCGTCGCCGACAAGATCGACGGCCGTCGTCTTGCAGGAGGTGTTGCCGCCGCCATGCAGCACCAGTCTCGGTTCACCGCCCAGCAGCCGCGTCGTGTAGACGCGCAAGGCCAGGTCGCGGCCGACGCCCTTCCTTGCATAGTCGGCAACGAGCTTTTCGGCTGCATCGTCATTCCACAGGTTCTTCATGTTCGCTTCGTCCAATTGCTGTCTTCGATGGTGAAACAGGAATGCCGCGACGCTTTGATGACAATGCGACGGCGACGGGAGTGCTGATTGTTAGGAAGCCTTTTCTGTCGTGGCGGCCGCATGATCCAAGAGCCGCTGCGCCATGCGCGCGCCGACCACCAAATGCGTGCAAAGGCCACCGGCGATCGCCGCGAGCAGCGGTTCGAACTTGCTGTCCTCCTGTACGACCATCAGCCGCCGGGCGATGGCGCGCAGTGAGGCAAGTTCGGCGGAGATCACCCGCCTGTTATAACTGCAGTCGAGCACTTTGCCCCCGGCGTCGATGATCTGCCCGGCAATGACGCCGGCAGCACCCTGCTTTCGCAGTTCCGCCATTTCACTTGGTGTCAGCGCGCCGCATTTGACCAGATGGCTGTCGGCATCGACCGCGCCGACCGAGTATAGCGCCAGATCGCATTCGCCGACGCCCGATAATTGTTCGCGGATCACCGGTTCGGCACGCAGCGCGCGCGCCAGCTCTTCCGTCGACAGCACCAGCGGTGCGTAGAAATTGAGCCCCTTGGCGTTGAGCCGCCGCGCGATTTCCATCGTGCATTGATCGGGCCGGTAGGAATAGGGCGCGCCGAGATTGCCGCAGAGCTGCACCACCGTGACATCCTGCAGGTCGGCATAGGACATGATGTCGGCGATCATGTAGACGGTGCGGCCCCAGGCGACGCCAATGCGGTCGCCCTTCTTGACCAGTTCGAGAAAGACGCTTGCCGCCAGCACGGCGATTTCCGTCGATGGGTCGGCGATATGGTCGTTTTCAGGCGCGATCCAGACGGCGTCGAGGCGCAGCGCATCCTCGAGCTTGCGTGCCAGCACATCGTCGGTGAAAAGTTGGGTCGAGGTCGAGATGTTGACGATGCCGGTCTCGCGCGCCTTGCGCAGATACATGGCGACCGAGGCACGGGAAATGTTAAGCTGGCTCGCCACCTGGTCCTGCCGCAGGCCATGGGCATAATAAAGCCAGGCGGCCTTGTGGATAAGTTGTTCTGCCGGTCTGATCGCCATGCCGTCTCCTCGGCTGACATTATTCACGGCTCTCGACAAAAGTCAAACTGGACACGGGTATGCGATGCCCTTTGGCGCGGCGAATCTGGATCATCATTGCGCCAAATGCGCTCCAACGGGGCATCGTTGATGGTGACGCGGCCCTAGCCTGTGATTAGAAGATCTGAAGAAAGAACGCGGGGAGTATGGGATGGGCAATCCTTACGAACAGGATCTCGACAAGAACGCGGCCAACCATCAGCCGCTGACGCCGCTCACCTATCTGGAGCGCGCGGCCAGGACCTATCCCGACCATATCGCCATCATCCACGGCCGCCAGCGCATCGACTATCGCAATTTCTGGCAGCGCTCGCTGAAGCTTGCCTCGGCGCTCGACAGGCGCGGCATCGGGAAGGGCGACACTGTCACGGTCATGCTGTCCAATACGCCGCCGATGCTGGAGGCGCATTTCGGCGTGCCGATGACCAAAGCGGTGCTGCATTCGCTCAACACACGCCTCGATGCCGCGGTCATCGCCTTCCAACTCGACCACGCGGAGACCAAGGTGCTGATCGTCGACCGCGAGTTCTCCAGCGTCGTCAAGCAGGCCCTGGAACTTGCCAAGGTCAAGCCGCTGGTCATCGACTATGACGATCCCGACTACGCCGCCGACGCGCCATACCCAAAAGGCGAGCGGATCGGCTCGCTCGACTATGAGGCCTTTGTCGCCGGTGGTGATGCAAGTTTCGTCTGGTCGATGCCCGACGACGAGTGGGATGCGATCTCGCTCAACTACACGTCCGGAACGACAGGCAATCCGAAGGGCGTCGTCTACCACCATCGCGGTGCTGCCCTGATGGCCTACACCAACACCATCCATGCCGGCATGGCCAAGCATGCCGTCTATCTGTGGACGCTGCCGATGTTCCACTGCAATGGCTGGTGCTTTCCCTGGACGCTCGCCGTCCAGGCCGGCACCCATGTTTGCCTGCGCTGGGTGCGGCCGAAGCCGATCTACGATGCGATTGCCGATCATGGCGTCACCCATCTATGCGGCGCACCGGTCGTCATGTCGGTGCTGATCAATGCGAAGGACGGGGACAAGCGGGAATTCCCGCAGACGGTCACCTTCAACACGGCCGCCGCACCGCCGCCGGAAGCCGTGCTGTCGGGGATGGCCGACGCCGGCTTTGCTGTCACCCACCTCTACGGCCTGACCGAGACCTACGGCCCGGCGGTCGTCAACGAATGGCACGGCGCCTGGGACGACCTCGAAAAGGGTGAACGCAGCGCCAAGAAGGCACGGCAGGGCGTGCGCTACGCGGCACTCGAAGGCTTGACGATCATGGATCCAGAGACGATGCGGACGACGCCGGCGGACGGCGAGACCATCGGCGAGGTCATGTTCCGCGGCAACATCGTCATGAAGGGCTATCTGAAGAACCGCAAGGCCAGCGATGAGGCCTTTGCCGGCGGCTGGTTCCATTCTGGCGATCTCGGCGTCATGCATCCCGACGGCTATATCCAGCTCAAGGACCGCTCCAAGGACATCATCATCTCGGGGGGCGAGAATATCTCCTCGATCGAGGTCGAGGATGCGCTCTACAAGCATCCCTCCGTCGCCTCTTGCGGCGTCGTCGCCAGGCCCGACGACAAATGGGGCGAGGTGCCCATCGCCTATGTCGAATTGAAGCCCGGCAAGTCGGCGACCGAGGCCGAGATCATTGGACACTGCCGCGCGCTGCTTGCCCGCTTCAAAGTGCCGAAGGCGGTGATCTTCGCCGAAATCCCGAAGACCCCGACCGGCAAGATCCAGAAGTTCCGGCTGCGCGAAATGGCAAAGGCCGCCTGAAGCGCCGACGGCCTCTCGCGGGAAATATTTTCTACAGTCCGCATCCTCCGCTGGCTTCGTGACGTCTATCGAATGTCACCATATGTCAACAGGCGTACAAGTACGTCGAAATCGCATTGACAGGTCACTCGTTTCGATTTACGAGTGACGAAAATTGAAATTCGTCATTCATAAAGCAACAGAGGTCATGTCCGAAGCCGCCACCATCGTCGCCGACGCCGCCCGACAGGAAAATGTGACGCGCATTCTCGATTGCGCCGAGCGCTTGTTCCGCCACTACGGCTACGGCAAGACCAATGTCGCCGACATCGCCCGCGAACTCGGCATGTCGCCGGCCAACATCTACCGCTTCTTCACTTCCAAGGTGGAAATCCACCAGGCTGTCTGCGGTCGGATGCTCGGCGCAAGCTACAAGATGGCCTACGATATTGCGCATTTGCCGGTCAGCGCCGAGGAGCGGCTTCGGCGCTACATACATGCCCAATACAAGATGACGACGGAAGTCATGCTCGACGAGCAGAAGGTCCACGAGATTGTCGTCGTCGCACTCGAACGAGACTGGGGCGTCATCGACAAGCATGTCGACAGCATTCACGACCTGATTGCGGACGTGATCCGCGACGGCATCGAGGCCGGTGAGTTCAGGGAACAGGATCCGGTGATCGCGTCTCGGTGTTTCGGCGCCTCGACCGTCATCCTGTGCCATCCGCAGATGGTGGCGCAATGCCTTGCCAAGACCAACCGGGCGATGCCCGACGACCTGATCGACTATGCGATCAGGGCTTTGAAGTAATAGCCGCCGAACGCCGGTGTCGACCGTTCATCTCCAGTCGGGAGTACAAGATGTCTTTGTCCAGTTCCATCCTCCGCAAACTGCCAGTTGCCGGCCTGATGGTCGCGGCCCTCGGGCTCGCCGGCTGCAGCCAAGAAAAAGCCGAAGTCAAGGAAATCATCCGGCCGGTCAAGGTCGTCGAGATCGCCCAGGCGCATGATACCCGCACGCTCT
Source organism: Mesorhizobium sp. M1050 (assembly GCF_040318715.1). Classification (NCBI taxonomy): domain Bacteria; kingdom Pseudomonadati; phylum Pseudomonadota; class Alphaproteobacteria; order Hyphomicrobiales; family Phyllobacteriaceae; genus Mesorhizobium; species Mesorhizobium sp. M1050. The sequence continues at coordinate 106,179 of NZ_JAMYMV010000013.1, forward strand.
CCTATTCCGGCTCGGTGCGGGCCCGCACCGAAAGCGCGCTGGCTTTCCGGGTCAACGGCAAGATCACGGAGCGCCTCGTCGACATTGGCCAGCACGTGACCTCGGGCGATGTGCTCGCCCGCATCGATCCCATCGACTACGACCTTTCGGTCAAGAGCGCGCAGGCAGCCCTTGATGCCGCCGATCGGCAGGTCGAGACATCGGAGCTTGCCCGCAAGCGCGCCGAACAGCTGTTCGACAAGAAGTTCGCGCCGAAATCGCAGCTGGAGCAGGCGACCTTGGCCTACGACCAGGCCGTCGCCACCCGCGATTCCGCCCGCTCGACGCTTGCCCAGGCCAGGAACCAGGTTGGCTATACCGATCTCAAGGCCGACAGGGATGGCATCGTCACCGCAGTCAGCGCCGATGTCGGCCAGGTGGTCGGCTCCGGCTCGCCGGTGGTCACCGTCGCGGTCGACGGCGAAAAGGAAGTCCTGATCGCCGTTCCGGAAATGGAAATCGCCGAATTCAAGCCGGGCAAGGTCGTCAAGGCGGGCTTCTGGTCCGACGACGCGTTGGCGCTGGACGGCAAGGTCCGTGAAGTCGCCGGCAGCGCCGATCCGCAATCGCGCACCTTTGCCGTCCGCGTCAGCCTGCCAAACGACCCGCGCGTGCTTCTCGGCATGACCGCCAGCATCGAAGCCTCGGCGGCCAATGAGCGGCAGCTCGTCTCGATCCCGCTGAGCGCATTGGCTGAGAAAGACAGCCAGTCGATCGTCTGGACCGTCGATCGTGGCGCCGACACCGTTCATGCCCGTCCGGTCAAGGTCGCGAAGTTTGCCGCCGATGGCGTGCGTGTCGCAGCGGGTCTGAAGCCCGGCGACGTCGTGGTTGCTGCCGGCACGCAGTTCATGACCGAGAATCTCAAGGTGAAATTCGCCGGTGACACGGTGCTGCAATCCGCCTCTGCGGCGGGTGACGGCGGCGACACCAAGCAGGTGCGCTGACTCAAGACAACCGGCTGCGCGTTCCCGCAGCCGCTGGTTTCCGGGCGGCAAGCGCCCACCCGAGACGCTCGATTGATGTAACCCCCACATCGATTTTCGCGTCCCACCGCGATGAGCGTTTCTCCTCTCGGAGAGCCTTGCCGCCCGGAAGCCACTCCGAACCTCGATTGCTGAACAGATGGATCTGCATCCATGACCAATTCCACGGAAGAGAAGCGGCCCTTCAACCTGTCGCGCTGGGCAATCGGCCACCCCGCCATTGCGCGGTTCCTGTTTGGCCTGATCATCATTTCCGGCGCGCTCGGCCTGATGCGCATGGGCCAGAAGGAAGATCCCGATTTCACCTTCCGGGTCATGGTCGTCCAGGCAATCTGGCCGGGCTCGTCGATCCAGGAGATGGAAGACCAGGTCGTCAACAAGATCGAGCGCAAGCTGCAGGAGACGCCGCATCTCGACTTCGTCCGCTCCTTCACCCGCGCCGGCAGTGCCATCATCACGGTCCAGATCAAGGGCGACACCAACACCGCCGAGGTGACCGACGCCTTCTATCAGGTACGCAAGAAAGTCGGCGACATATCAGGCGACCTGCCGCAAGGCCTGCTCGGCCCCTATTTCAACGACGAATTCGGCGACACCTTCATCACGTTGCATTCGATCAGCGGCGACGGCTTTAGTTATCCCGAGCTGAAGAAGTTCGCCATCCAGGCGCGCGACATGCTTTTGACGACGCCCGGCGTCGAAAAGGCCGTCATCATCGGTGATCAGCCGGAAAAGCTCTATATCGACGTCTCGTCCAAGGCGCTCGCCGAACGCGGCCTGACGCTGACCGATCTGCAGAACGCGATCAAGGGACAGAACAATGTCGATCCGGCCGGATCCGTCGACACCGGCACCAATTCGGTGCGCATTTCCGTCGAAGGCGACGTCGCCAAGGTCGAGGATATCAGGAACCTGCGCCTGCGCGCCGGCGGCCAAGTCACAAGGCTGGGCGACATCGCCACGGTGACCTCGGGGCTGGAAGATCCGTTCCAGCGCAAATACCGTTTCAACGGTCATGACAGCGTGCAGCTTGGCGTCGTCATGGCCAAGGGCTTCAAGGTTACCGATGTCGGCAAGGACGTCGAAGCCACCTACAAGCGCTTCGAGGAGGCGCTGCCCTATGGTGTTTCGGTCGACCAGATTTCCGATCAGCCGGGCGTCGTCACGGATGCGGTGGCCGAGTTCATGCATGCGCTCGGCGAAGCGCTGCTGATCGTGCTCGTCGTCTCGTTCCTGTCGATCGGCTGGCGCTCGGGCCTGATCATCGCCATCACCATCCCGCTGGTGCTCGCCGCCACCTTCGCCATCATGTACGAACTCGGCATCGACCTGCAGCGCATCTCGCTCGGCGCCCTGATCATCGCGCTCGGCCTGCTTGTCGATGATGCCATGATCGTCGTCGAGATGATGGAGCGGAAGCTGGAAGAGGGGCTGGTCAAGATCGAGGCGGCAAGCTTCGCCTATTCCTCGACCGCCTTCCCGATGCTGACCGGCACGCTGATCACCACGGCCGGCTTCATCCCGGTCGGCTTCGCCGCCTCGACGGCCGGCGAATATGTCCGCACCCTGTTCTATGTCGTCGGCATCGCGCTGGTCGTCTCCTGGTTCGTCGCGGTGTATTTCACGCCGTGGCTTGGCAACATGATCCTCAAGCAGCGCAAGCATGCTGGCAGCCACCACGACGCCTTCGACACGCGCTTCTATCGCCGGCTGCGCGGAACCGTCGGCTGGGCGGTGCGCCATCGCATCATCGTCCTGGCCATGACTTTGGTCACCTTCGGCACCAGCCTGTGGGCGTTCCAGTTCATCCCGCAGAACTTCTTTCCGCAGTCGTCGCGTCCGGAAATCCTCGTCGATCTCTGGCTGCCGGAAGGCACCAGCATCAAGGAGGTCGAGGCACAGGCCAAGGCGCTCGAAGCCAAGATGATGGACGACAAGGACAAGCGCTTCATCGCCACCTATATCGGCGAGGGTGCGCCGCGCTTCTTCCTGCCGCTCGACCAGCAGCTGAGCAACCCGAACTTTGCCCAGCTGCTCGTTATGGCCAATGACGAACCGGCCCGCGAACGGCTGATCGTCAAATTGCGCACCGTCCTGGCCGAGGATTTTCCGTCGATCCGCGCCAAGGTCGACCGTCTGTTCCTCGGTCCGCCGACCGGATGGCCGGTGCAGATGCGCGTCATGGGGCCGGATCGCCAGGAGGTGCGCCGCATCGCCGACCAGGTGAAGGCGAAGTTCCGTGAGGATCCGCTGCTTGGCGCAGTCCATGACGACTGGCTCGAACCGGTGCCGGCCATGAAGCTGGACATCGACCAGGATCGCGCCCGTGCGCTCGGCGTCACCTCGCAGCGCATCCGCCAGACGCTGCGGGCGGCCATGTCCGGCGTGCCGCTCGACGACTTCCGCGACGGCGAGGAGACGGTGTCGATCGTCGCCCGCGAGCCGGATGCCAGCCGCAGCCTGCTGTCCTCGGTCGACTCTGTCTATATTCCGACCGATTTCGGCGGGTCCGTGCCGCTGTCGCAGGTGGCCAAGGTTGTGCCGGTGATGGAGCAAGGCATCGAATGGCGCCGCGACCGCTTGCCGACCATCAGCGTGCGGGCGACGCTGCCGGATGGCGTGCAGTCCAACGACGTCATCACCAAGATGTACAAGGACATGCAGGGCCTGCGTGACGGGCTGGCGCCCGGCTACAAGATCGAGATCCAGGGCGGTGCGGAGGATTCGGCGGAAAGCCAGGCTTCGATCGCCGCCAAGGCGCCGATAATGCTGGCCGTCATCGTCGTGCTGTTGATGATCCAGCTGCAGCATTTTGGCAAGGCGATGCTGGTTCTGGCGACCGGCCCTCTCGGCATCATCGGTGCTGCGGCGGCCCTTTTGATCAGCGGCGCACCATTCGGCTTCGTCGCCATCCTCGGCGTCATCGCTCTGCTCGGCATCATCATGCGCAACTCGATCATCCTGGTCGACCAGATAGACCAGGACATTGCGAGAGGCATGGACCGCTGCGAAGCGATCATCGGCTCGGCCGTGCGCCGCTTCAGGCCGATCGTGCTGACAGCGATGACGGCGGTGCTTGCACTGATCCCGATCTCGCGCGGCGTGTTCTGGGGGCCGCTCGCCTACGCCATGATGGGCGGCATCCTCGTTGCCACCGTGCTGACCATCCTGGTCCTGCCGGCGGGCTACGCCCTGTTCTTCGGCCGCGAGCCAAAGAGGATTGCCGACAAGGAAGACGATTTGGCATCCAGCGAAGAAGCCGAAAGGCCTCGACTGGCCCTGGCGGCTGAATAAGCGATATCGGCCGGTCGAGTTTCGACCGGCCGATTGTCCATCCTGTTACGGCTTTCCGCTGCCGGCTTTTTCGTCGGCCGTCAGATGACGAAGTACCAGTTGGCGAGCAGCATCACCACCACGCCGGCGACCAGCGTCAAATAGGGCAGCATGCCCGCCTTTTTGACCGCAAGGTCGGCTCCCGTCATGCCGAGGTCGGCCAGCATGTGGTCGGGGAACTTGCCCTTGTCCTGGACGTAGTGACGGAAGCAGAACACCGGGATGATCAACGCCGCTGTGATCAGTCCGGCCCACAGCGCCATCGGGTTCCACACCTTGGCGCCGGCGCCCATGAAGATGGCGTTGACATAGGCGAAGATCGCCCCGATCCCGAGCAGCCAGCTCGGCGCCTTCCAGGGCCGCGCGATATGGCCGTTGTCGATGCGGTGGATCCAGCCGGCGTTGAGGTTGAGGAAGTTGAAGATGATGTAGCCGCAGTTCGACACGGCGAGGATGAAGAAGAAGCTCGTCGCGTCGGCCGAGGCGATGGCCAGCACGATCAGGTTGAAGACGAGATCGGTCCACATGGCGCGGGTCGGCGCGCCGTGCTCGTTAACGTGGCTGAGATAGCGCGGCAGCCAGCCGTCGACCGAGCCCTGGTAAAGCGTGCGCGAAGAGCCGGCCATGGCGGTCATGATGCACAGCACCAGCGCCAGGATCATCAGCATTACCAGCAGGCTGTGGATCAGCGCGCCGCCACCGACCATGCCGGCCAATGCGTCGGCGACGCCGGAGCCGTCGACGATCGGGGTGGCCAACATGCCGTTAAGGCCGAGCACGCCCTGGAAGGTGAAGGGCACCAGGATGAACAGCAGCATGCACAAAAGGCCGGAATAGAAGATGGCCTTGAAAGTGTCGGTACCGGGGTTCTTGAACTCCGAGGTGTAGCAGACGGCGGTCTCGAAGCCGTAGGTCGACCACGCGGCGATGAACATGCCGCCGAGCACCAGCGTCCAGCCAGCGATATTCCAGACGCCGGGTTCTGGCGCATAGGCAGCCGCCAGCGGTACAAATGGCGAAAAATTCGCCCAGTTGATCTGGCCGGTGATGATCGGCACCACGCCGACGATGAGCATCGGGATGATGACCAGCAGACCGATATATTTCTGCACGTTGGCCGTCCCGAGGATGCCGCGATGCTGGATGGCGAAGATGATCAGCATCAGCACCGCGCCGATGAAGAAGGTCGCGTTGAACGTGAACGAGACCGGTCCCAGCGTGTGGCTGTAGAGCGTCCAGTTGCGGATCGCCGGCGTTGCAGCGGCGGTCACCGCAGTGATGGCGTCGGCGGCACTCGTTCCTGCATGCGCGGCAATATAGGCGACGACATCCGGCGAGGCGTCGGTGAACAGCGGCACCGGCGCCAGCGCGTTGAGGATGTAGGCGGCGGCGATCGAGCAGCCGAGCGACAGCACCGGCGACCAGGCGAACCAGTTGCACCACACCGACAACGGCGCGATGAACTTGGAATAGCGCAGCCACGCCGTGGCGCCGTAGATCGAGGCACCGCCGGATTTGTTCGGGAACAGGCCGGCGATCTCCGCATAGGTGAAGGATTGCAGGAAGCCCATGATCATGGAGAAGATCCAGATCGCGAAGGCCAGCGTGCCGGTCGTGCCGGCAATGCCGCCGATCGAGAACAGGACGAGGGCAGGGACGCCGCTCGCCACCCAGAAGGCGCCGCGCCAGTCGATATTCCGGTGCAGCTTGCCTTCCGCAAGCGGCTCCAGGGCAGTTACTATTGTGCTCATGTGTCTTGGTTCCCCTTTTTGATGTTCCCCGTTCGTGACGGCCGCGACTTCGCGAGGCTTCATCATCGACGCATGCATTGAGCGACTGCCCGGTGTTTCCACTCAGTCGTATTTTTTTCTTAACAGTAAAGATTGATCCGGCGCGCTTTCAGGTCAAGCGTTTTGTGAAGCCATGCACATCACGCTTGTGAGCGTAGGATTCACGCGACCGGTGAAATTACAGACCGGCCGACCTGTTTGTCGTGAAAACGGTCCTCATGAGCGCGGTTTTGTCTTCTGCGGATCGTAATGTGCGAAGGCAACGACCCGCGCCGGCAGCCGCTTGGCATGGCCATCGAGCTTGCCGATCTCGACCTCGGTGCCAATGGCCGAATGAGTGACATCGAGCCTCGCCAGCGCGATATTCTTGTTCAGCACCGGCGAACGCATGGCTGAGGTGACGACGCCGATCTGGGCGCGGCCGACATGCACGCAATCGCCATGGCCGACGGCGACATTGGCGTCGATGTCGAGCCCGACCAGCTTCGTCCGCGGGTGCTCCTTGCGGCGGATCAGCGCCTCGCGGCCGATGAAATCGTCGGTCTTGCTCTTCAGCGGCACGGTGAAGCCGATGCCGGCCTCGAACGGATCGGTCTGGTCGGAGAATTCGTAGCCGGCGAAGATCAGCCCGGCCTCGATGCGCACCATGTCGAGTGCCTGCAGCCCCATCGGCTTCAGCCCATGTGGCTGGCCGGCCGCCCAGATGGCATCGAACACCTTTTCGGCGTCGCGCGGATGGCACCAGATCTCGTAGCCGAGCTCGCCGGTGTAGCCGGTGCGCGAGACGACGACCGGAATGCCGTTGCCGCCACCGATGCGCGCCACCGCAAAGCGGAACCATTCGAGTTCATCGATCGACGGCTGCAGCGGCGACGTCCAGATGACTTCACGCAGGATGTCGCGGCTCTTCGGCCCTTGCACGGCGACATTGTGCATCTGGTCGGTGGAGGAGCGGACCAGCACGTTGAGCCCCAGCTTTGCCGCTGTCTCGCGCAGCCATTCGCCGGACAGATCGTCGCCGCCGACCCAACGGAAATTATCCTTGCCGAGGCGCAGCAGCGTGCCGTCATCGATCATGCCGCCATGTTCGTAGCACATGGCGGAATAGACAACCTGGCCGACGCCGAGCTTCTTGACGTCACGGGTCAGCGCGTACTGCAGCACCGCTTCGGAGTCGGGACCGGTGACCTCGAACTTGCGCAGCGGCGACAGGTCCATGATCACCGCGTCCTGCCGGCAGGCCCAGTATTCGGCGATCGGCCCTTCCTTGGCGAATGAGTTGGCCAGCCAGTAGCCCCTGTACTCCTGAAAGTTGCGGGTATGCTTGGCAAAGCTCGAATGAAAGGATGTCTCGCGGGTCATTTTCGGTTCCGAATCAGGCGTCATGCGTCTGGCGATCGCTCGCGAGAACTTGTGCTGGCCGGAATAGGTGCGCACATGGATCTCGGTCGGGTTCCAGCCATTGGCCGGCGTCGTGTCGTCGGGGCAGGCGGAGGAAACGCAAACAATGTCGGTGATCGCGCGCAACAGCACATAGTCGCCCGGCCGCGACCACGGCTCGTCGGATACCATCACGCCATGGGCGTCGATCGCCGTGTTGAAGAAGAAGTTGATCGCCATCCAGCCGGCGCGTGGCGTGACGCCCTTGTCGGCCAGCGCGCGATTGAAATTCTCCGAGCAGTTGGTGTGGCCGGGATAGCCGATGTCGTCGTAATATTTGGCCGCGCAGGCGAGCGCGAACGCATCGTGCCGGCCGCACGTATCCTGCACCACTTCGACCAGCGGCTCCATGTCCTGGTCGTAATATTTCGAATGCAGGCCGGGCATCGGGTAGTTCGCGCCCATCAGCGTGCGGGTCGTCGTCACGTCGAGCGGATGGTCGAGGCCCTTGTCCAGCTTGCGCGCCGAAAAGCACTGGAAGTCGGTGCACTGGCGCCCGTCGACATCGATGATCTGCAGATAGTCGCCCGCCTTGACGAAATAGGATTCCGCCGTCGCCGAATGGACGCGCAAGTCCAGCACCGGATCGGCCAGCGGATCGGCCAGTTGCGATTTCGCCGCCGGGCGGATCGTGGCGCGGCGCACGATAATCGTGAGCGGCGTCGCGGTGTCGTGGCCATCGACCAGCATCGGCCCGCCGGGTGCGGCGATGACCATCGAGCCGTCGCGCGCGACGGTGAAAGCCTGCTCGCTGCCGGCAGGCGTGGAGCCGCCGAACACGCGCACCGCCTTGGCCTGGTCCAGCTGCACCTGCCGGCGTGAGAGCCCGCCCCGCAGGGATGCGAGACTATCGTCGCCATCGTCCAGCAGCGCCTTGATGCCGGCTGCATTGCTGTTCGACGTTTCTCCAAAAATGCCGGGATCGGTCGCGCCGGTCTTGTCCCAGGCCAGCAACTCGCAGGCCTGGCCGCCCTCGACATTGCGCACGGTGATCGTATCGCCGGCCTCGATGTCGATCAGCACGGCGCCGTTGCCATGGATCGTGTAACGCTCCATGCCCGGCGGCAGCGCAATCTGGCCGGGTCTCAGGATGAGGCTCGGCCGGGGCGGTCCGGCTGCAATTGCGGGGTAGGGCGACCGGCTCATCTCAGCCTTGCGGTTAGAGAAACAAGTTTGCCTGTGTGTGAAATTATTTTAGCAGCAAGAATAGCAGTGCGGTTGCGTTTGGCAAGGCGGAGGGCGCGCACAAGCGCTACGCCAGTTCCTCGGAATGGCTGACGTCGACGCCATATTCAGCCGCCGCATCAAGCATCGTGCCCCACAGGCTTTCGGCAAACGTCGCAAACACCAGTAAATTGAACACCGCCTGCCCATCCGGCCGGTCGCCGCCGCGCCAGAGCGTCACGCTGGTGTGGTCCATCGAGGTTGCGGCGGCGGCGCCAATCGGAAATGCTCCCGCGTGCAGATCGATCGACGACAGTTTCACCAGCATCATCCGCGCCTTGGCTCCGGAAATGCTGATCATGGCGCGCGCATGCGATTGGTCGGACAGCGAGGCGGCACCGGACAATGAAGGCGCCAGCGTCTGCATCGCGTGCTTGCCGCCCTTCGACAGCACGAAGAACTGATCCGGTCCGGACCAAATCAGCGTGGCGTCCTGAGCCTGTATCGCCTTGGGCACATCGGGAGCCGCCACGCCAAAACGGGCCATTGCCGCCTTTGCCAGCTCGGCCGCTTGGCCGCGCCGCGCCATCACCTGGATCAGGTCGAAGTTGCGTATCTCGGTCAGCGATACGCCGGCGTCGGTGCTGCTTGCACCATGCACGCCGGCGACCAGCGCATGCTCGAGAGGACTGCGGGGAGCCCAGGAAAACTCAGCCACGCTGGCGCCCTCCATCGGGATCGCAGAAGACGGGATTGCACAGCTCGACATCATAGTCCTCACCGCGCAATGGGTCATGCGCGTGTACGGTCTCGCCGATGCGCTCGCGGCCGCGTTCGACAAGTGCGAGCCCGATCCATTGGTCCGATGTCGGCGAGAAACAGACCGAGGTGACATACCCCTGGTAGTTGCCGGGGCCAGGTGTCTGCCCTTTCGGAATGACATGCGCGCCGGAGCGTAGCCGGCGAGCCTTGTCGGTCGGCTTGACGCCGACAACGACCTGGCGATCCGGCGCGACCAGCGCTTCGCGCCCCGCCATGACGCGGCCGATATAGTCCTTCTTGGTCGACATCATCTTGCCCAAGCCGAGATCGGCCGCCGTCGTCGTGCCGTTCAGTTCCGGTCCGGCGATGTGGCCCTTTTCGATCCGCATGACGCCGAGCGCCTCGGTGCCGTAGGGCGTGACGCCGAATGGCGCGCCGGCCAGCATCAGATTGCGCGCCATGGCGTCGCCGAAGCGTGCCGGCACCGAAATCTCGAAGGCCATCTCGCCGGAGAACGAGATGCGGAACAGCCGCGCCTTGAGGCCGCCGCGAAGCGCCACTTCGCGCGCGCCCATGAACGGAAAGCCTTCGTTCGACAGGTCTTCCGACGGGTCGACGACTTCCCTGAGCAGGTCGCGTGTCTTGGGCCCGGCGATCGAGAACTGCGCCCACTGGTCGGAGACCGAGGTGAGCTGGACGTCGAGTTCCGGAAACAGCACCTGCCGGCAGAATTCAAGATGCTGCATCACCAGCCCGGCCTTGGCGGTGGTGGTGGTCAGGAAATAGTGATCCTCGGCCAGCCGCGACGTGGTGCCGTCGTCATAGACGATGCCGTCCTCGCGCAGCATCAGCCCGTAGCGGGCTTTTCCCACCGCAAGGCTGGAGAAGGTGTTGATGTAGACGCGGTCGAGGAAGGCACCGGCATCCGGGCCGTGCACGTCGATCTTGCCGAGCGTCGAGACATCGCAGAAGCCGACGCCGCCGCGCACCGCCTTGACCTCGCGGGTCACCGATTCCAGCCAGTCCTTTTCGCCGGCGCGCGGATACCATTGCGCACGCTTCCACAGGCCAGTGTCGACGAAGATCGCACCCTGTTCGGCCGCCCAGTGATGCGACGGCGTCAGCCGCGTCGCATGGAAAGTCTCGTCGCGGTGATGGCCGGCGAAGGCGCCGATGGCGACCGGCACGTAAGGAGGCCGGTAGATCGTCGTCCCGGTCTCGGGAATGGATCGTCCGCTTACCGCGGCCATGATAGCGAGGCCGGCGACATTCGATGTCTTGCCCTGGTCGGTCGCCATGCCGAGCGTCGTGTAGCGCTTCAGGTGCTCGACGGATTCAAAGCCCTCGCGCTGCGCCAGTTCGATATCGGAAGCGGTGACATCGTGCTGGTAATCGACAAAGGCTTTTCCCTTGCCGGCGACATGCCAGAGCGGCGTCAACGAAAACGCCTCGTCGTCGGCGAGAGGCGCGGCGCCCACCGTGCCATTGTGCCCCGCGTCAAGGGCTGCTGCCGCGCCGGCGGCAAATCCCTGGCTCAGGCAGGCGCCGAGCCCGAAGTCGCCGTTGGCGGCGCCGGCGGCAATCATGCCTGGAGGAACACCGTCCGGAACGAAGGCTGCGATATCGTCGCGCCATGTCGGCCGGCCGCGATGGTAGGAGGTCAGCCCGACCGCCGGGTTCCAGCCGCCGGAAACGGCGAGGCCGTCGGCTTCGACCTCGGCGCGCGCGCCGCCCGTCAGCGACACCGCGATTTTCCTGACGCCGTCCTTGCCGCCATCGACGCCACTGACGGAGCCGTGCAGCACCGCGAAGCCACCCCTGGAGGCGAGCGATCGGTGGGCTGGAGATACATCAGGCCGCGCATCGATAACCGCCGCGATCTGCAATCCAGCATCGAGGGCGGTCTCGACCGTGCGCCAGCCATCCTCATTGTTGGTGAACAGCGCGATGCGCCTGGCCGGCGTTGCCGCGTAGCGCGCGATGTAGGTTCGCATGGCGGAGGCCATCATCACGCCGGGCGTGTCGTTGCCGGCAAAGACGATCGGCCGTTCGATGGCGCCGGCCGCGACGACGCAGCGCTTGGCCACGATTCGCCACAGCCGCTGGCGCACCTGGTGCTCGGGCGGTGAGGGCAAATGGTCGTTGACCCGCTCGACCGCGCCATAGGTGCCGCCATCATAGACGCCAAACAGCGTCGTGCGGGTCATGATGCGGACGTCGGCCATATCAGCCAGTTCTGCCAATGACCGAGACAGCCAGTCGGCTGCCGGCAAGCCATCGATCGTGCCGCCGTCCGACAGCAAGCGGCCGCCGAGCGTGAAATCTTCCTCGCACAGGATGACGCGGGCGCCGGTGCGACCGGCTGCCAACGCCGCAGCCAGACCGGCCGGACCGGAACCGGCGATCAGCACATCGCAATGCGCCCACGCTTTGTCGTAGTGATCCGGATCGGCGACGCCGGCGGCGCGGCCAAGGCCGGCGGCGCGGCGGATCGCCGGCTCGTAGATCGCTTCCCAGAACTTCGCCGGCCACATGAAGGTCTTGTAGTAGAAGCCGGCGACGAAGATCGGCGCGAACAGCTGGTTCACCGACATCACATCGTGGCGCAACGACGGCCAGCGATTCTGGCTGGCGGCTTCCAGCCCGTCATAGAGCTCGGCCGTGGTCGCCTTGGTGTTCGGCTCGCGCCGAGCGCCCGTGCGCAGTTCGACCAGCGCGTTGGGCTCTTCCGAGCCGGCGGTGAGGATACCGCGCGGTCGGTGGTACTTGAACGAGCGGCCGACCAGCTTGACGCCGTTGGCGATCAGCGCCGAGGCGAGCGTGTCGCCCTGGAAGCCGGATAAAGTCTTGCCGTCGAAACGGAAGTTCAGCCGCGCCGAGCGGTCGATGAGACCGCCGGATGTAAGGCGATGGGATTGGGACGACGTCACGATTGCCGGCTTTCCGTGAGTTCGATGAAATGCGAGACGGTTGCGCCGCCTCTTACCCTCCCCCTTGGGGGGAGGGTCGCTGCGCAGCAGCGGGGTGGGGGTGCGGCACCGGGGCGCCCCCCCCCCCCGGGGGGCGCCCCCCTCACCACGCGGGGGGGGGGGGGGGGGGGGGGGGGGGCGGGGGGGGTGTGGGGCGCGGGGGGACG